>NZ_JASATH010000244.1:0-10629 GCF_038440215.1 Inquilinus sp. OTU3971
TCAGCTTCAGCCGCGATGTCGGAGATGCCAAAGCCGCGCTCGAATATGCCGAGCGGCTGGCCCGGATTGTCCCACCCGATCCTGATTTGGCTCGGCTCATCGATGCCCTTCGGGCTCAAGCGAACTGACGGAGTGGCGACGAGGTGGAGGCGAGATCGCGGGCGGCCGATATCATAGGCATGACTGGCTGGTCCGTTCCTTGACCACCGCATCGCCAGACCGCATGCCTGGAGGCATCCAGCATGTCGGCCCATGAGGCGAACGCCTCGGAAAGCTTTCGCAGCGCGTCTGATCGGACACATCTGTAGGCATTTTGCCTGAGTGCTTACAATCCGCACAAGCCGACACGGGGCGACCAACACCTGCTCTGCTTGCGACGCGGCCATACGCTGCTCCTGATTTCCAGCGTCGCTCACTGCCGAAACGCGATCGTCAACACGGATTTGAGCGCCTGGCCGGTTTCAAGGAACGGCATCGGATCGACCGGGGATCCGCCGCGGCGGATCTCGTAGTGCAGATGCGGGCCGGTCGATTGCCCGGTCGAACCGAGCGTGCCGATCACGGATGCGGCCGTGACCATCTCGTCTCTGGCGACGGCGATCGACTGCAGATGCCCGTAGCGGCTGGTCAGCCCGTCATCATGCTCGATCTCGACGCAGTTGCCGTAGCCGCCCGCGACATCCGCGAAGACGACGCGGCCGGATCCGGTCGCGAAGATCGGCGTGCCGGCAGCGGCCACGAAGTCCGATCCGGCATGCAGCCTCACGACGCCGGTGATCGGACGCGTTACTTCCCGATGTTCGAGATCTTCCTCGGCTCCTCCTCCGTCTGGATCGAGGGGATGCGGGCGGCCCGGATCGGCGTCGACATCACCAAGCACTGCGTGTTCTCGTCGTTCAAGGTCGCGCCGGGCGACCCACCGCTCGGCGTGCCGATCGGCACCACGGTGACGGCCAGCCCGAACGTCATCATCGGCGGCGTGCCGATGCCGTCGCTGATGGCCTTTGCCGTGGGCGTGGCGATGAAGGGCTCGGCGCCCAGACGTTGAAGTCGATCGGCGACATCGCCCGGCACCAGCGCATCCCCGACAACGACGCCGACTTCGTCGAGCCGCAGGACATGCTGGCCGAGCTGCGCGACGACAATCTCCGCCTGACCCAGGCGATGCGGCAGGTCCACAACACCTGCGACGAGCACAACGACGTGGCGACGGCCAGCCTGCTTGAGAACCGGATCGACGAGACCGAGCGCCGCACCTGTTCCTCTACGAGGCTTCCCATCGGCCGCACGGCTCAAATGGGTAGGATTCCGCGGTGGACGCTGCAGACCTTCGCCTTTGCGTCGACGGCTGCCATGTCCGTTGCTGTTCAGGGCTTCGGATGCCGGCCCCTGTCGCGGGGTCTGGGCCGGGAGCAGGGCCGACGTCCGAAGGCCTTCGGGGGAGGAAGCCTCTCTTGGTTGGGCCGGCTGGCCAAGCGCCGTCGCAAACTGCCGCAGGCGTTTCCGGTCCCGGCGCTCCGCGAATGTCGGACGCCACGAGTTTGTGATAAAACCGCGACTGTATCGGCCCCTGATCCGAGTTGCTCGGCGCGCCGATTCGTTGGGATGGAGGGGAGGGTGGTCGGCCGTCCTTGCCTGCTGCGCGCGCTGGTGCCTTGGATGGCCGGCGTGGCGATCGGGGTTGCTCTTGCCAGCGCGGCGGACGCGGCGGGACCGCCGGGGCAGCCCGGCATCTTCATCGAAGTCGCCTTCGAGGGCCTGACGGGCGAAGTCACGGGAATCCCCGAGCTCGACGAGCTGACCACCGTCCCCGGCTATCCGGTGATCCTGCGCGGGGTGACGCCGCCCGGCCTCTACGGCAAGCCGCTGCAGATCACGGTGACCCCGCCGCAGAAGGCCGAGCCGCCGGACCCGACCGAGGCGCCGCAGGAGATCCCCGACAATGACTGCCCGGCCAATGTCATCTTCGTCGGCCCGCTGGAGGCCCTGCCGCCGACCGTGATCGACGTCGTCGCCGATGTCGACGGCAGCTTCGAAGCCGAGTTCACGCCGCAGACGATCGGCACCCATGAGGTCGAGATCCGCGACCCCGAGCGGGGGCAGACCGGCGACACCAGCTTCGAGGTCTCCGATCTCAGCGACCTGGTCGAGGAGCCCGACTGCGCCAAGAAAGACGGGGCCGACAAGCGCGGGATCGAGGCGGAGGCGGAGACGCTGACCGAGACGACCGGTGCGATCATCGATGCGGTCGCCGGCAAGCTCGACGACCTTCCCGCCAGCCCGGCCAAGGATGAGGCGAAGGCGAAGCTGGCCGAGCTGCAGGGGGCCATGAAGACGCTGCGCGCCCAGGGCGGATCGCCGGAATGGGTGAACGGCGTGGGCCAACTGGTGGCGCTGCAATCCGTCGCGTCGGAGATGCGGGTGGCGACCATGGGGCTGTCGGCGCGCCTGAAGACCTGGCACGCCGTCGCCAAGCGCGCGAACGCCCGCGCCTCCGCGGTGCTGGCCGAGGTGACGCGCAAGAATCTCCTGTGCGACCAGCTGGACGTCGCCATCAACGGGCTCAAGGCGGTCGACTTCTTTCTCGGCCTGCTGACCAAGCCCGTTGCCTATTTCGTGGACTGGGCGAAGGAGAACGTGCCGACGAAGCTGGTCAGCATGATCCCGGCGGTCAGGCGCACCAAGGCGGGCACCGAGGCGGTCGAGACCTCGTGGAAGGGCATCACCACCTTCGCGCCGCTGCGGGAGGATGCGGCCAAGAGCCACTACAAGATCGAGGCCGCGGCCGGGGTCAACAAGATGGCCTATGCGATGAGCGCCTTCATGATCAGCCGCATGTTCGAGCGCTACTGCCAGACCTTCCAGGGGCCGGTCACCGGCAAGATGACCGCGGAGTTCCGCCACAACGGCAATCTCTACTGGACCTATACGGTCGAGATCAAAGGCGACCTGATCCTGCGCTATCCGAAGGATGCGAAGGGCGATGCGATCGCGCTGACCGGCGAGGTCATGGGCAACGCGATGTCGTTCCGGACGTGGGACAACGCCATCCCGGTGCTGTTCCCTGAGCTGGCCCAGGCCACCATCCTGAAGGGCGTGCGCCAGGATCCGATGGGCCTCGGCGACATCAAGGCGCTGAACGAGACGCAGCGGCTCAAGGACAAGAAGATCCTGGGGCAGGACATAGCGAGCCTGAACCCGCTGACCACGATCCTCGACCAGGGCGGCCCGCTGGTGCGGGCGGGCTTCACGCCGAACTTCTTCCGCGTGCCGGTGCACGGCGATCTCCGGGGCAACACTCTGCGGATCGAGGTGCTGCCGGCAGCGGTCGATTTCGACGATGCACGCACCAAGGTGCTGGTCCTGATGCTGCCGGTCCTCTCCATGCGGATAACCCTGCAGGACTACGCTTTGCCGTTCAAAGGCGCGCAGTTCCTGATGCTCCGGGCGATGAATGACGGGCCGGCGGAGTTCACCGTGCAGCGCTCGGGCACCACCATGACGATCGCCCGGCAGTTCGAGCGCCGCAAGCCGGGCGACGAGGCCACGGGCGTCTACAATCTATCGGTCAAGGCCTGCAACCCGTCCTGCTGAGGGACGCCGTTCCGGTCCGGATGGTCTTGGGGGGTGCGATGCGGATACTGGTCGTCCTGGCAGCCTTGGCGGTCCTGCTGGCCGCGCCCGCGGGCCGGGCGGAAACGGACGCCGACGATCTCTGGCAGCGTGTCGTCGCCGCCTATGACGCGCTCGGCACCTACAGCGACAGCGGCGAGATCGTCACCGAATACGGCTCCGCCGCCGCGGTCGAGATCCGCGAGCGGCATCGCTTCAAGACCGCGCTCAAGCGGCCGCGACAGTTCTATTTCGAGTTCGACGAGGATCCCGGTGCCGGGGCCGACCGCTTCGTCATCTGGTGCGAGGGGGCGGAGTTCAACAGCTGGTGGCTGACGACCAAGGTCCATGACGTCTATCCCCAGGGCAAGGGCATCGATGCCTTCGCCGTGGCTTCGCTGCCGACCAAGGGGACGGCGGTCCTGGTGCCCGGGCTGCTGTTCGGATCGGCGGGGCTGCAGGGCCCGCTGCACAGTCTGGAGGAGCTGCGGCTCGACGGCACCGAGCGGATCGACGGGCGCGACCACATCAAGCTCAGCGGCATGGTTCGCGAGAAATACGGCACCAGCTACGTGTCCAGCGAGTATCCCGCCACGCTATGGATCGACCGCGACAGCCTGCTGATCCGCAGGATCCTCCAGGACACGCCGCTGGGCACCGGCGGCATCAACCGCAGCCTGACGACCCTCGACCCCGTCGCCGATCCGGTGGTCGACGACGCCGCGTTCCGGTTCTCGCCGCCATGACCGGCGCCTTCAGGATCCGCGCGTTGGCCTGGCGAAGCCTCCTGCTGCTCGCAGCGGTCCTGCCGTTCGGCGTCGCGCGGGCGGAGTCGCCGCGGCCGACTGTCATCGTCGTCGATTCCTCCGGCAGCATGAGCGCCGCGATCGGCGGCGTCCCGCGGCTCGACGCGGTGCGCGGCGTGCTGGGCGAGATGCTGGCGCGCTGGCCCGCTGCCGCGCCGGTCGGCCTCATCGCCTATGGCCATCGCCGCAGCAGCGACTGCGGCGACATCGAGGTGTTGTCGCCGATCGGCCCGCCCGACACGGCGGCGCTGGGCCGGCGTCTCGCCACGCTGCGCGCCCGCGGCAAGACCCCGTTGGCCGCCTCGCTGCAGCAGGCCGCCGGCCTGCTGCAGGCCGCAGGCGGGGGCGGCACCATCATCCTGGTGACGGACGGGATCGAGACCTGCCACCCCGACCCCTGCGCCGTCGCCGCCGCCCTGCGCGCGGCCGATGCGGCGTTGTCGGTGCATGTCATCGGCTTCGCCGTCGAAAAGAAGGAGGAGCAGCAGCTGTCCTGCATCGCCTCGGCCGGTGGCGGGGACTATCGCACCGCTGCTGACGCCGACAGCCTGATCGCCACCCTGGACACCGCCGCGCGCGCGGCGACCGCCCCCGCGCCGGCCCAGGCCGAGCCGACGCCGGTGGAAACACTCGCGCCGGTCGAGGTGCCGGAACCGGTGAAGACGGCGCGGGCCAGCATCGTCGCCGTGATCCCCGGGGAAGGTCCCGTCTCCGACCTCGCGATCGACTGGCGCGTCGCCGGCGGGGAGGGGCCTGAACCGTTCCGCTACGAAGGCCGGACCAGCCTGGTGGAGCTGACGGCGCCGGCGGGCCGCTACGCCATCGAGGCCGCGGTCGGCAATGTCGAAGCGCATCGCGATGTCGAGCTTTCCGGCGAGACGGCCCGGATCGAAGTGCCGTTGGTGGCGGGGCGCCTCAAGGCGCAGGCGGTGCCGTATGAGGGGGCCGAACCGATCGCCGAGGGGCTGCACTGGACGCTGACGCCGCTGGACGGCCAGGCGGCGGTCGAGGTGCCGGCGGTGGCCAGGCCGGCGCTGCTGCTGGCGGTCGGGCGCTACCGTCTCGCGGTGGAGCATGAGGGGCGGCGGGCGGAGCAGGAGGTGACGCTGGCCCCCGGCCATCCGCTCGACCTTGCGCTCAGCCTGCGGCTGGGCGAGCTGAAGCTGTCGGCCGCGCTGGCGGAGGACGGCGAGCCGCTGACCGACTGGCGCGGCCTGGCCTGGCGCGCCCTGGCGTCCGACGGCACCACCGCCGCCGAGGCCGTCCAGGAGGCGGCGCCGCTCTTCGTCCTGCCGTCCGGCCACTACCGCGTCGAGTTCGCCGTCGCCGGCACCGCCGTCCAGCGCGATGTCGAGATCGAGGAGGGCGCGCAACGGGAGGCACGCATCGTGGTTCCGACCGGCAGCCGGACCCTCGCCGCCGCCTTCGCCCCGGGCTCCGATCCCTTGACCGACTGGCGCGACACGAGCTGGACCGTCACTGCGGTGGATGCGATCGGCATCGCCCCGGGAACGGCCCTGATGCAGGACCAGCCCGTCGCCAATCCGATCGTGCCGCTGCTGCCCGGTCGCTGGCACGTCGCGGTGAAGAGCGGCGTGGCGACGGCCGAGCGGGACATCGCGGTCGCACCGGATACGGAGGAAACGGTGCGGCTCGAGCTGCAGGCCGGGCGCCTCGGCGTGTCGGCGCTGCCGGAGGAAGGCGCGAACCCGCCGGCGAACATCGTCTTCGAATTCTATCCCGTCGCCGCCGACGGAGGCCTCGGCCCTGCCGCGTATGCCGGCGGCAGCAGCCTGTCGCTGGAATCCATTCTGCCGGCCGGCCGCTGGCGTGTCTCCGCGACGGCCGATGATAGCCGGCGTGCCGAAGCGACGATCGACCTCGCTGCCGGGGACGAGAAGGTGCTCGAAATGACCCTGACGCAAGGGAAATAACCGGTTGGCGCCAGAAGCCGTGGCCGGCCGGCAGCGGCCCCTGCCGGAACACGTCCAGCGCCGCACCGCCCAGCCGGCCCTCGTCGAGGGCGGCGAGCAGGTCGGCATCGATGGGGCCACTCGAGTTGCCGCCGACGAGGCCATCACGTGTCGGCGTTTGCCAAACGGTACCTTCACTCGGATCGAGCGTTCCGAGACACGACGCGGGCAGCTGCGCTGCAATCAGCCATCGAGCTTCACCATCCGCAGGCGGAGCGCGTTGGCGATCACCGAGACGGAGCTGAGCGCCATGGCCGCGGCCGCGATCTCAGGGCTCAGCAGCAGGCCCAGGGCCGGATACAGCACTCCGGCCGCCACGGGCACCCCGACCGCGTTATAGACGAAGGCGAAGAACAGGTTCTGGCGGATGTTTCGCATGGTCGCGGCGCTGAGCGACCGCGCCCGGGCGATGGCGGCGAGGTCGCCCTTCACCAGCGTCACATGCGCACTCTGGATCGCCACGTCGGTGCCGGTGCCCATGGCGATGCCGATATCCGCCTCGGCCAAAGCCGGGGCGTCGTTCACGCCGTCGCCGGCCATGGCCACGACCCGGCCCCCGCCCTTCAGCCGGCGGATGACCGCGCCCTTGTCCTCGGGCAGCACCTCGGCCTCGACCTCGTCGATGCCGAGCCGCCCGGCCACCGCGGCGGCGGTGGTGCGGTTGTCGCCGGTCAGCATGACCACGCGCAGCCCGGCTGCGCGCAGCGCCGCGATGGCGGCGGGCGTCGTCTGCTTCACCGGGTCGGCCACGGCGATCAGCCCGGCGACGGCGCCGTCGACGACCAGGTGCATCGCCGTGGCGCCGTCATGCCGCAGTGCCTCCGCCTGCTCCGCCAGCGAACCGGCGGCGACGCCGAGCTCGTCCAGCAGGGCGGCGTTGCCGAGCGCGACCTCCCGCCCCTCGATCCGCGCGGCGACGCCCTTGCCGGTCAGCGAGCGGAAATCCTCGGCCGCCGGCACCTCCAGCTTGCGCTCGGCGGCGCCGGCCAGGATCGCCGCGGCCAGCGGATGCTCGCTGCCGCGCTCCAACCCGGCAGCCAGACGCAGCAATTCGGCCTCGTCCTGCCCGGGCGCCGGGACGATCCGGACCAGCCGCGGCTTGCCCTCGGTCAGGGTGCCGGTCTTGTCGACCACCAGCGTGTCGACCTTTTCGAGCCGCTCCAGCGCCTCGGCGTTCTTGATCAGCACGCCGAGCCGGGCGCCGCGGCCCACCCCCACCATGATCGACATCGGCGTGGCCAGGCCGAGGGCGCAGGGGCAGGCGATGATCAGCACCGAAACCGCGGCGACCAGGCCGTAGGCGAGCGCCGGCGACGGCCCCCAGACCGCCCAGGCGGCGAAGGCCAGCACCGCGACCGCCACCACCAGCGGCACGAACCAGCCGGAAACCCGGTCCGCCAGGCGCTGGATCGGCGCCCGGCTGCGCTGGGCCTGGCCGACCATCTCGACAATGCGGGCCAGCACCGTCTCGCTGCCCACCCGCTCGGCCCGCAGGACGAAGCCGCCGGTGCCGTTGATGGTGCCGCCGATCACCCTGTCGCCCGACGTCTTCTCGACGGGGATCGCCTCGCCGGTGATCATGCTCTCGTCGACCGCACTGCGACCCTCCTCGACCGTGCCGTCGACCGGCACCTTGTCGCCCGGCCGGACGCGCAGCCGGTCGCCGACATGGATTTGCTCGAGCGGGACCTCCTCATCCGCCCCGTCGTCGCGGACCCGGCGGGCGAGCTTCGGCGCGAGGTCGAGCAGGGCCCGGATGGCGCCGCCGGTGCGCTCACGCGCCTGCAACTCCAGCACCTGGCCCAGCAGCACCAGGACGGTGATCACCGCCGCCGGCTCGAAATAGACCGCGACGGCCCCGTCCATGCCGCGGAAGCCTTCGGGGAAGAGGCCGGGGACAAGCGCCGCGACCAGGCTGTAGACATAGGCGGCGCCGGTGCCGAGCGCGATCAGCGTGAACATATTGAGGCTGAGCCGCACGATCGACTGCCAGCCGCGGACGAAGAATGGCCAGCCCGCCCAGAGCACGACCGGCGTGGCCAGGACCAGCTGGATCCACACCGCGGTGCGGGCGCCGATCGCATGGGCGATGCCGAACCAATGGTCGCCCATCTCCAGCAGGACGATCGGAACGGTCAGGGCCAAGCCGATCCAGAACCGCCGCCGCATGTCGACGAGCTCCGGGTTCGGCCCAACCTCGGCCGTCACCCGCTCCGGCTCCAGCGCCATGCCGCAGATCGGGCAGGTACCCGGCCCCTCCTGCCGGATCTGCGGGTGCATCGGGCAGGTGTAGATGGCGCCGACCGCGGCTGGGGCCGGCACGGCCCGCTCCGCTCGTGGGTCGGCGTAGCGCCCGGGATCGGCCTTGAACTTCGCCAGGCAGCCCGCGCTGCAGAAGTGGAAGCGGGCGCCGTCATGCTCAGCATGATGCGGCGTCTTCTCCGGATCGACATCCATGCCGCAGACCGGGTCCTTCACCGCGTGAGTGTGGGCTGGATGATGGTGTCGGCGGCCCGGAGGATCCTGATGTGCGTGCGCCATTCACTGCTCCCATCTCTCCCGATCACAGGCAAATGGGGCTTCCAGATACTGGAAGGTCAAGGGCGGGTGGACAGGTCGTCAAGCGGCGGCGACCCGAACGGGAGCGACAAGGCGACGATGCAAGGCGCCCAGCGGCGCCTCGCATGGGCCTTGGGGTCAATCGATACACCCGCTTCGGGGACTGCGCGGGCCATACGCCGGACGGGGAGGAAGACCGGTCCGGACTGCCCGGTCGCGGTTCGGTGAAGCTTGTGAGCGAGATCGAGGCGCCGCTGTCAGCCTACTGAACGGCGCGCCTTTGTCTCCCCTCGGCGCCTGGTCCTCTTGCCCGAGGCCCGGCATACACCGGGATCAGTTCGCGATACCGCGCGATCAATGCCTGGCATGCGGTTCGAAGCTCGGAACTGATTGCGAAGGCGCCGCCGCCAGTCTCCTCGGCCAAGCCGAACAGAACCTGTTCGATCTCATGCAGTTGCAGGGATCGCTCTGTTGAATCTGTCCCGCCCTCCGGGCACTGGGGATCGAGGATCGCATCGTAGATCCGATCCAGCCAGTCGGCGAGCGTGTCCGTATCACGTAAGACGGCAGTGCAGCCGTTCCTGCGCCGGAACGCGATGGGTGGCTCGATATGGGTGATGGCGTGCATGGCGACATCTCCTCACCCCCAATCGGAACGAAGAATTCCACTCTTTTCCCAAGCTTGCAACATGCGAACCGTATCGAAGCGGGAAAAGTTCATCGTACTGTCACGGCCCCTCGCGGCATGATCCGAGAGGGGCCAGTGCCATGTCCGGCTCGCGCGCCCTTCGGCTGGTGCACCCGGTCACTGCCGCGCCGCTGTTTCCGTGCTGCTGCCCATAGCCCGGATCACCCCGGCTGACGATGGGCTGCATGGCCACGACGGGGGGTGGCGCGGGAGGCAGAGCCATGGTGGCCGGCTGTGCGACGGCCGCCGACACCTGCACACGGTCGGTGATGCACGGGCGGCCGACGCGGGCGAAGGCTCCCCGCACCACGTCGTCCTCGCACAGCACCTCGCGCGCCGCGTCGCCTTCCCCCATCTGGCGCAGCAGGGTGGCCATGTTTCTGCGTTCGCATCCCTGGTCGACTGTGGTGCCGCCGCCGGTCAGGCCGAATCCGGCCACAGCCACCCCCGCGGAGTAGGAGCCGGCGCATGTGTTCAGCCCCGCCGTCAGGCCGGGCGCGTACACATCCGGCGTGTTGTTGACGGTGTAGGCCCCCTTGTATCGCAGCGTGCTGTCGCCAGGCACGCCGTTGACGATGCTCACGGTGCCGCCGGCCGAGATGGCGCCGGCCGTGGCCCCTGCGTTGTTGACGGCGCTGGAGTTGGCGCCGCTGGTGGCGCTGGCGCTCGACGTCGACTGGGCCAGGGCCGGCCCGGCCGGAACCGCAAGGAGCGAGGCGACGAAGAGGATCCGCAGCATGCTGACTTCTCCAGGATGAGGACGCCCGCGAACGGAAACCCGCTTGGAAACGCAAACTGGCGCGGCCGACTGACGGCAAACCCGAAACTGCCGGCGCTCGCGAACGTCATGCCCGCTGCGCAACGGTTCTCGAATCCACCACCAGCCGGCTCGCGCCAGCGCTTTTTCTCAACGTGCATCCACTAACGAACGCGACCGAATTCTCGTTCCCCTCCATCGCTGCAAATTCCCGCCCTCCGGACGCCGGACTAG
>NZ_JASATH010000245.1:0-10577 GCF_038440215.1 Inquilinus sp. OTU3971
GCCGGTTGGCCCCGGGGCGGGGGGGCCGGGGGCCGGGGCCTCGGGGGCGGGGCCGACGAGCAGCGCGAAGTCCTGTTCCTGGTCTGCGTCGAGGACCTGTCCTACAGGGAGGCCGCCGATGTCCTCGGGATCCCGATCGGAACGGTGATGAGCCGGCTGGCGCGGGCCAGGAAAAATCTCGCCGAAGCGGCCGGAATGAATCCCGGGCCGTCACGTTCAGAGATCACGAAGGCGGGGGCAGATGATCGCACGCGAGTTTGACGACCGGACACTGATGGCATTCGCCGATGGCGAGCTCGACGACGAGACCGCCGCCGCCGTCGAGAAGGCCATGGAGACGGACGACGATCTCGCCGGCCGGGTCGCCCTGTTCCTCGACACCAGGGCCCGGGCCAAGGAATCGCTGCAGCCGCTGCTCGACGAACCGGTCCCCGAAGCGCTCGGCCAGTCGGTGCGGCGGATGGTCGACGAGGCGAAGCAGCGGGGCGTCTCCCGGGATGAAGGCGCGGCGCATGTCGCCGCGCCCGGGGCGGCCGGTGGCCGGGCGCTGCCGCTCCGTCAACGGCGCTGGATCGTGCCGCTCGCCGCATCGGTGGCGGCGATCGCGTTCGGCGTCGGCGGCTATCTCGCGGGCGTCGGCACCGGGGACGCGCCACAGGGGCTCTCGGTCGCAGGGTTGGGCAGCCCCGCGCTGTCGGAAGCGCTCGGTCGCGTGGCCTCCGGCGAGGACTCCGTCCTGGCCGGCTCCGGCGACCGGATTCGCGCCGTCGCCTCGTTCCGGGACGCGAACGGCGTGCTGTGCCGCGAATTCGAGGTGGACACCGCGGCCGGCTCCTCCGTGGTCTCGGTGGCCTGCCGCGCGGACGGCGCCTGGTCGGTGCGCTTTGCCGTGGTCGCCCCCGTGCGCGACGGCGGATACGCGCCGGCATCGTCGATGGAAGCGCTCGACGCCTATCTCGCCTCGGCGGGCGCGCATGAGCCGCTCTCGCGGGAGGACGAGGCCGAAGCGCTGGGCAAAGGACGCTGACGGCGGCCGATCGCGTGCGACGGAATAAGGCCTCCTCCTTCCCGTTATCGGGGGAGTCAATCCGGAGGTCTCCGATGCTGTCTCTCATCCGCCGGCCTGGGCCGGTCATGTCCTTCACCTGCCAGCCCCAGGACCACGGGGTGATCGCCGAGCCGAGGCCGGCGAAAACCGTCCTTCCCGACTGGTTCCGCAAGCTGCCGCCGGTCGACAAGGACCATCTCACCGTCACCAACAACGGGCTGACGGTTAAGCGCTGCATGCCGTTCTTCGACGCCATGGCGACGGGATGGATCCTGCCGCTGGCGGCGACGGTGCGCCTCGACATCAGGGAGGGCGGCCGCGCCGTCGAGGCGGGGTGGGAGTTCGACCGGGTGATGGTCAGCAATCACGGCGCCCATCAGGTCGCCGGCAATCCGAGGGAGCCCCGCCCGCCGAGCAAGTTCCACAACTACTGGTCGGTCCGGACGCCGCCGGGCTGGAGCTGCCTGTTCCTGCCACCGCTCAACCGGCCGCCGCAGCCCTTCGAATGCGTCGCCGGCATCGTCGACACCGACACCTACGCGGCGCACATCCATTTCCCGTTCTTCGCCACGGCGCCCGACGGCCTCTACGTGATCGAGAAGGGGACGCCGCTGGTCCAGGTCATCCCGTTCCGCCGCGATGGGGCGGCGATCAGGGCGGAGGTCCGGGCGGAGACGATCGACCAGACGCGGGAGCGCGAAACGGTCCACCGGAACACCATCGCCGGCGAAGGCTGGTACCGCCGCTGGGCACGCGCCGCCCGATAAGCGGCCTGTCGGTTTCACATATCCGGGCGTACGTCCATTGCCTCTCCCGCTTGCGAGGCCTTTTCCGAATCCCCTACACCGTCATTGCGACCCCGGCCTTGAGCCGGGGGAAGCAATCCAGGGGCCTCACGCACCGGCCCCTGGATTGCTTCGTCGGCTTCGCCTCCTCACAATGACGGCAAGGGATGGGCGATCTGAAAAGGCCTCGCAAGCGGGAGAGGCCACGCGTTCCCATGCCAAGCATTGCTCTTGATCATCGATGTGGGAATGCCCCTAGCCAATGCTGCGGGGGCCCTGAGGGCCCCCGCTTTCTTGTGAGACGATCGGCTGACCGGGACGGTCAGCGCCACGCCCGCCAGCGGTCGCCGCCGCTGGAATTGGAAGAGCTGTTCGAGCTCGAATTGGACGAGCTGTTCGAGGACGAGTTGGAGCTCGAATTCGACGAGCTGTTCGAGGACGAGTTCGAGCTCGAATTGCTCGAGGAGTTGGAGCTCGAGTTCGACGAACTGTTGCCGGCGACGATGATCGTGCCGTCGCTCCGGCTCGTCATGACGGGCGACACATGCTCGAGATCCATGGGTTGATGCTCCCGCGCCTGCGCCGTGGTGCCAGCAAGCGCCGCCACGCCGGCGATCAAGGCCGACATCAGCTTCCCGTATCGGGTCATGATATTCGCTCCTTTCCAGTTCGGACCGAGGCTCGGTCCGCAGGGGGAACGGGCGACCGCGCCGAATATTCCGAAGACCGTCGGGTCGGGGAGCGATCCGCGAAGCGGAACAAGATCTCATGCGACCCGTTCAAACGGGGATCGATCCGTGGGGTCCGGTTCCCATCAGGAGACGTGCCGCCGTGGCTTCTGTTCTTCGCCGTGCCGCCCTGGGCGTCCTGTTTCTCCTGGGCGGCAGCATCACCCCCGATCTCGGGCCGCTCTTCGGCGACGGGATCCGTCTTGCATCGACCGTGCTCGCCGATGATGACGATGGTGGCGGTGATGACGACGGCGGTGGCGGCGGCGGTGGCGGAGGACGCTCGAGCGGCGGCCGCGGCGGCGGGAATGGCGGCGACCGTTCCGACGACGATGACGGCGTTCCGATCTTCCGCGACCTCTTCGATCGCAACGCCCCGCCGCCGGCCCGACCCCAGACGCGGCGCGCGGCCCCGCGGCCGCCGGCACCGGCCTATGCGCCTGCCGAGCTGGTCGCCGTCGGCAGCGCGGCGGATCTGGCTGCGGCCGAGGGTCTCGGCTTCATCATCATCGCCGATGAGCAGATCGATCTGCTCGGCAACCGGCTGGCGCGGCTTCGCGTTCCGGCCGGCCTGACGCTCGCCGAGGCGCGGCAGCGCCTGATCGAGACGAGGCCCGGGGTCACCGCCGATCTCAATCACTACTACCGCCCGCAGGGCGAGCCCGGATGCGCGGATCGACCCTGCCTGGCGCGATCGCTGATCGGCTGGCCGCGGGACGGCGTGCTCACGCCCTCGACCCCGCGCATCGGCCTGGTCGATACCGGCATCAACCTCGCGCATGAGGCGCTGAAGGACCAGAAGATCGATCTCACCGACCTCTCCGACGGTCCCCGCGATCCCTCGTCCAAGGTCCATGGCACGGCCATCGCGGCGCTCCTCGTCGGAGCGAGCGGGAGCCGGGCACCGGGGCTGCTGCCCGGAGCGGAGCTGGTGGCCGTCGACGCCTTCCATCAGGAGCGCGGCGACGACCGCAGCGACGTCTATGATCTCGTCCGGGCCCTGAACATCGTGGCCGCGAAGGATGTCGACGTCATCAATCTGAGCCTGACCGGTCCGGACAACGCCGTCCTCAGGCAGGCCGTTGCGGCGATCGCCGACAGGGACGTCATGATGGTCGCCGCCGCCGGCAACGACGGGCCCAGCTCCGGTCCGCTCTATCCGGCCGCCTATCCGAACGTGACCGTCGCGACCGCGGTCGATCACCGGTATCGCCCCTACCGGCGAGCCGGCCGCGGCGGGCATATCGATTTCGCCGCCCCGGGTGTCGATGTGTGGACGGCAGCGTCGCTCAGCGGCGCGCGGCTGAGGACCGGAACCTCCTTCGCGGCGCCCTTCGTCACCGCCGCCATCGCCTATATCCGGGCGGGGTCGCCCGAGTTGAAGCGCGCCGACGTCAAGCAGGCTCTGGCCGCCGCGGTGGAGGATCTGGGCGAGCCCGGCCGCGACCCGGTCTTCGGCTGGGGCCTGGTCCGGCTCGACCGCCTCGATCCGGCGGCGGGCTCTCCGCCGGCTCTGGGATCCCCGATCGAAGGCGGCCGCATCCGCCCCACCCCGATCGGCATCCCCCTGAACTGATCAGCCCGCCTGCGCCTTCAACCCGGCGATCAGGCGGTCGACCGCCTGCGGCTGCAGCCTCGTGTCGACCACCAGCCGGGCCGCGCCCAGCAGCCCGGCCAGCTCGCCGGCGCGGGCGGCGACGATGGTCAGGTCGCGCGTCGCCAGCGGCAGGCAGCGCTGGTAGACGAACTCGCGGACCCCGGCCAGCAGGTGCTCTCCCGCCTCGGACAGGGTGCCGCCGACCACGATGACGCTGGGATTCAGCACGCTGACCACGTCGGCCGCGACCTCGCCCAGCACTCGGCCGGCCTGGCGCACCAAGCTGATCGCCTCCGGCCGGTTGCGCCCGACCAGCGCCATCACGTCGCGCGCGTCCCGCGCCTCGAAGCCCTGGGCCCGCAGGTCGCGGGCGATCGCCCAGCCTGCCGCATAGGCCTCGACGCAGCCCAGCTTGCCGCAGCGGCACAGCGGCGCCTCGGCGTCGCGCAGCTGGATGTGGCCGATGTCGCCGGCGGCCCCCCGGGCGCCGCGATGCATCCGGCCCTCGGTGATGATGCCGCTGCCGATGCCGGTGCCGGCCTTGATGAACACCAGCTGCCGCTCCTCCGGCCAGAACTGCCTGTGCTCGGTCAGGGTGCGCAGCCGGACGTCGTTCTCGGCCAGGACCGGTGCGGCATAGTTGGACGCGAACCAGCCGGGGATGTCGAAATCGTCCCAGCCGGTCATCACCGACGGCCCCATCACCCGCCCGGCGGCATGGTCGACCGGGGCCGGCAGGCACAGGCCGATGCCCAGCACGTCGGAGGCCGGCCGGCCGATCTCGGCCAGCAATTCGCGGAACTGCCGCCCGATCCAGGTCAGGATCGGCACCGGCCCCGTGCCGACATCGAGGTCCCCGAGCCGCTCGGCCAGCACCGTCGGCCCGAGATCGGTCGCCGCGACCCGGATCCGGCTTTCGCCGATATCGGCCGCCAGCACCACGCCGAAGCCCTCGTTCAGCTTGAGAACGCGGGCGGGGCGGCCGCCGCTTGCCTGCGTCTCCTCCGCCTCCTGCAGCAGCCCGGCCTCGAACAGCACGCCGAGGCGCTGGGCGATGGTGGCGCGGGAGAGATCGGAGATGCGCGCCAGATCGGCCCGCGACCGCGCCTGGCCGGACAGGATCAGCGACAGCACATGGCCGGCGCCGGCGGTGCCCAGGGTGTGGATCTCGGGATCTGACACGATCATCGCCTAGTAATGCTCCTTTCCAGGCAAAAGATCCAGATCATCGGATTGACTCCGATCAAAAGTCCGATCTATCGTGACCGTCGCCGGTCAATCGTCCGGCCAATGCGCAGGGCCGGTGCCGCAGAAGCGCCTGCCCGCAAACAGGAGGAAACCGCGATGATCCGATCGCAGAGGTCTGCGCTTGCTCCGAATCCCCGCCGCCTCGCCGGCCTGCTCGCCGCCGGCGTGGTCGGGCTCGCCCTGGCCGCCGGCAGCACGGCGGCGATGGCGCAGGAGGCCATCGTCGGCCTGGTCACCAAGACCGAGGTCAACCCGTTCTTCGTCAAGATGCGCCAGGCCGCCGAGGCGGAGGCCAAGGCCAAGGGCCTGAAGCTGATCGCCCGCGCCGGCAAGTTCGACGGCGACAACGAAGGCCAAGTGGCGGCGATCGAGGACCTGATCAGCGCCGGCGCCAAGGGCATTCTGATCACCCCGAACAACTCGACCGGCGTGCTCGGCGCGGTCAAGAAGGCGCGCGACGCCGGCATCCTGGTGATCGCGCTGGACACCGCGACCGACCCGGCGGATGCGGTCGACGCCACCTTCGCCACCGACAATTTCGAGGCCGGGGTGCAGCAGGGCCAGTACGCCCGCAAGGCGCTGGGCGACAAGGCGCCGAAGCTGGCGATGCTGGACGGCACGCCGGGCGGCACGGTCGACACCTTCCGCCATGACGGCTTCCTCAAGGGCTTCGGCATCGCCGAGGGCGACGCCGCCATCGTCGGCAAGCAGAACACCAACGGCGCCCAGGACAAGGGCCAGACGGCGATGGAGAACCTGCTCTCCGCCCATCCCGACATCAACGTCGTCTACACCATCAACGAACCCGCGGCGCAGGGCGCCTATGCCGCCATCCGCGCCGCCGGCAAGGAGAGCGACATCGTCGTCACCTCGATCGACGGCGGCTGCCTGGGCGTCAAATACGTCAAGGATGGGCGCGTCGCGGCGACGGTGATGCAGTTCCCCTACAAGATGGCGCAGATGGGCGTCGACGCCGTGGCGGAATACGCCAAGAGCGGCAAGAAGCCGAGCGGCTTCGTCAACACCGGCTCCTTCCTGATCACCGGCAAGCCGCTGCCGGGTCTGGACTCGAAGGACCTCGACTTCGGAGAGAAGAACTGCTGGGGCTGACCGCCAGCGCGAGCCGGGCGGGCTCTCCGGGGCCCGCCCAACCCCTGGCCCTCCCGAACGAGAGAGCGATGGCCCCATTCTCGTCCTGGATCGGCCGGGCGGCGCGGGTTCTGACCACCCCGCCGCTCGGCCCGCTGATCGTGCTGATGGCCTTCGCCGCCGTGTTCACGGCGATGAGCGACCGCTTTCTGACCCCGAGCAACCTGTCGCTGATCGTGCAGCAATCGGTGATCATCGGCACGCTGGCGATCGGCCAGACGCTGGTGATCCTGACCGCCGGCATCGACCTGGCCAATGGCGCCATCGCCGTATTGGGCACCATCGTCGCCGGCAAGCTGGTGGACGAAGGCTACGCCGCCCTGCCCTCGCTGCTGCTGGCGATCGGGCTGTGCAGCCTGGTCGGGCTGGTCACCGGCACGCTGGTCAGCCGGCTGAAGCTGCCGCCCTTCATCGTCACGCTCGGGCTGCTCGGCATCGTCACCGCCGCCACCCGGCTGTTCTCCGGCGGCGGCGCCTTCCCGGTGCTGGACGACCTGCTGGGCTGGACCGGCAACACGCTGCGCCTGGGCGGCGCCGTGGTCACCTACGGCATGATCATCATGCTCGGGCTGTACGGGCTGGTCTGGTACATGCTGAACCAGACCGCCTGGGGCAAGCACATCTACGCCATCGGCAACAGCCCGGAGGCGGCGCGGCTGGTCGGTATACCGGTGCAGCGGCGCCTGCTGTCGGTCTACCTGTTCGCCGCCTTTCTCTACGGCATCGGCGCCTGGCTGGCGCTGGGGCGGATCCCGAACGCCGACCCGAACGCCATGCAGAACGCCAATCTCGACAGCATCACCGCGGTGGTGATCGGCGGCACCAGCCTGTTCGGCGGCCGCGGCAGCCTGATCGGCACGCTGATCGGCGTGCTGATCGTCGGCGTGCTGCGCAACGGCCTGACCCTGATCGGCATCGACCCGCTGTGGCAGGACCTGGTCACCGGCGTCCTGGTCATCACCGCGGTCGCGCTGGACCAGCTGTCGCGATGGAGGCGGGTATGAGCGCAGCGATCCTGGAGGCCCGCGGTGTGGTCAAGCGCTACGGCCATGTCACCGCGCTGGGCGGCGTCGATTTCGAGCTGCGCGACGGCGAGGTGCTGGCCGTGATCGGCGACAACGGCGCCGGCAAGTCGACCCTGATCAAGGTGCTGTCCGGCGCCGTCACCCCCGACGAGGGCGAGGTGCTGCTGGACGGCCAGCCGGTGCGGTTCCACGGGCCGCTCGACGCCCGGCGCCGCGGCATCGAGACGGTGTACCAGGACCTGGCGGTGGCGCCGGCGCTGGACATCGCCGCCAACCTGTATCTGGGGCGCGAGCTGCGCCGGCCCGGCCCGCTCGGCCGCTGGCTGCGGCTGCTCGACAAGCCGCGGATGCGCAGCGAGGCGCAGCGCCACATGGACGAGCTGCGCTTCCGCCTGCCCTCGATCACCCATGCGGTCGAGAGCCTGTCCGGCGGCCAGCGCCAGGGCGTCGCCGTGGCCCGCGCCGCGGTCTTCGCCCGCAAGCTGGTGATCATGGACGAGCCGACGGCGGCGCTGGGCGTGCGCGAGACCGGCCAGGTGCTGGATTTGATCCGCACCATCCGCGACCGCGGCCTGCCGGTGGTCCTGATCAGCCACAACATGCCGAATGTGTTCGAGGTCGCCGACCGCATCCATGTCATGCGCCTGGGCCGCCGCGTCGCCGTGACCTCGCCGCAGCGCCACAGCATGGCTGAGGTGGTGGCGATCATGACCGGGGCGATGCCGGGTGACCAACCCGCGCCCCAAGGCGAGACTGCCGCATGACTTCTATTCCCTTCCCAAACGACCGAAAGACGAGAGACCGAGCATGACCCGCCTGGACGAGAAGCTGGCCCGCATCCGCGCCGGACAGTACAAGCGCAGCGACTTCATCATCGCCGACGCCAAGGATGGCGACATGGGGCCGAGCCTGACCTCGACCGGCCCGAAGCGCGCGCCAGACGGCAGTTGGACCCGCTACCGCACCCGCGACGAGTTCCTCGACACCATCCGCCAGGTGGTGGAGCAGGACATCGTCGACATCATGCTGGTCTCGGCCTCGAACCTGGAGCGGCTGGTCGAGAGCGGCACCTTCCGCAACAGCCGGGTCAAGCCGGCGATCCGCGCCAACGACACCACAGATGTCTGGGTGGTGCGCGGCTGCTCCTACCCCCAGCAGCCGTCGCGCCCGTTCCGGTCGGCCCTGCTGCCCCGGGTGATGCATGGCGGCACCGCGCCGGACCCGAAGGCTCCCATCACCGGCACCGATCTCGGCCTCTACTCCGTCACCTTCAACAACGACCTCGACGCCGACATCCGGTCGCTGGAGGCCTTCGCCGAGTTCCGCGCCGACTGCGCCGCCAACGGCTTCAAGTACTTCTTCGAGGTGTTCAACCCGAATGTTTCGAGCGGCATCGACCCGGCGCTGCAGCCGCACTACCTGAACGACTGCATCCTGCGCTGCCTGGCCGGGGTGATGAAGGCCGACCGGCCGCAGTTCCTGAAGATCCCCTTCAACGGCCCGAAGGCGCTGGAGGAGCTGGCCAGCTTCGACTCCAGCCTGATCGTCGGCGTGCTCGGCGGCGGCGCCGGCACCACCCGCGACTGCTTCGAGCTGCTGCACCAGGCCGAGAAATACGGCGCCCGCGTCGCCCTGTTCGGCCGCAAGATCAACCTGGCGGAATCGCCGCTGGCGATGGTCAGCTTCATGCGCCAGGTGGCCGACGGCACGATCGCGCCGGAGGAGGCCGTGCGCGCCTATCATGGCGAGCTGCAGAAGCAGGGCATCACCCCGCTGCGGCCGTTGGCCGACGATTTGCAGACCACCGAAGCCGTGCTGAAGCAGGGTTGAGATGGAGCGATCCGGCATCATCTGCGGCGGCACCATCTGCATCGACGTCAACAAGGTCATCGACCGCTTCCCGCCGCAGGAGCACGTCGCCAAGATCGTGGAGGAGATGCCGGATTCCGGCGGCCCGGGCTTCAACATGGCGATCGACCTCGCCCGCCTGGGCGCCCCCTTCCCGATCGAGGTGGTGGGCGTGGTCGGCGACGACGCCTATGGCCGGCTGGCGCTGGACGTCTGCCGCGACCACGGCGTCGGCGCGGGCCGGATCGCGGTGCTGCCGGGCGGGCGCACCGCCTATACCGACGTGATGATCGTGGCCGAGGGCGGGCGGCGGACCTTCTTCTACCAGGAAGGTGTCAACGCCCTGCTCTCGCCCGGGCATTTCGACCTGGCGGGGTCGACCGCGAAGATCTTCCATGTCGGGTCGCCCGGGGTGCACGCCCGGATGGACGCGCCCCAGGGCAACGGCAACGGCTTCACCGAGGTGCTGGCCCGCGCCCGCGCCTCGGGCCACCGCACCAATCTGGAGCTGGTCGGGGTGGCCGGCGACCGGCTGCGCGACCTGACGGTGCCCTGCCTGCCGCTGCTCGACAGCATCATCATCAACGAGCTGGAGGCGACGGCGCTGACGGGCGTCGAGACCCACCGCGACGGCCGGCCCGACTGGGCGCTGGTCGAGGCGGCGGCGGCGGCGCTGATCCGCATGGGCGTGTCCACCCTGGCGGTGGTGCATTTCCCGGAGGGCGTGGTCGCCGCCGACCGCGACGGCCGGCTGTGGCGCCAGGGCGCGGCCTGGGTGCCGCCGGATTCGGTCAAGAGCACCAACGGCGCCGGCGACGCCCTGGCCTCCGGCGTCATGCTCGGGCTGCACGAGGGCTGGCCGGTGGAGAAAGGGCTGCGGCTGGGCGTCTGCGTCGCGGCGCTCAGCCTCGGCTCCTACAGCACGTCACGCGCCATCCCCTCGGCGGCGGAGTGCTTCGCCTATGGCGACAAGGCGGGGTTCAAGCCGACGAGCTGACCGGCCGCACCGAGCCACCCCCTCACCCTCCCGTCGCTGCGCGCCGGGCCCCTCCCTCTCCCCTGGGGAGAGGGAATTTGAGCCAGCGCCACCTTCACCTCTCCCCCGGGGAGAGGTCGAAATCGCGGAGCGGTTTAGGGTGGGGGGGTGGG
>NZ_JASATH010000246.1:0-10370 GCF_038440215.1 Inquilinus sp. OTU3971
ACCCAAAGGACATTCTGAAAAGGTCTCGCTGGGCGGGAGAGGCAACGCGCTTTTGCTTTCTCTGCCTGCGCTGGGATCGCCCTGAGACAACCGCGCGCTTGCGTCTGTCACGGCGGACTCGGTAACACCAGGGGCTGGACCCATCATGCCGGACCAGCCCGCTTGCCTGACGCCCGCCAGACCGAGATCCAGCACCAAGACCCCGGCGCGGGCCCGCCCGCCGGGCCGAAGCGCCGATGGCGCTTCTCGGAGGTGCTGCAGGATCTGGCCGCCGAGGGGCCCGAGCGCATCGCCATCGCCGACATCCTGACCGCCTTCGGCGACCGGGCCTTCGGCGCGTTGATGCTGGTCTTCGCCGTGCCCAACATCGTGCCGACGCCGCCCGGCACCTCCTCGGTCCTCGGCGCGCCGCTGCTGTTCATCACCTTCCAGCTGATGATCGGGCGCCCGGTGCTGTGGCTGCCGCGGCTGATCACCCAGCGGTCGGTGGCGCGGGCCGATTTCGCCCGGCTGGTCGAGCGCATGGTGCCGTGGCTGGCCAAGGCCGAGCGGCTGCTGCGGCCGCGCCTGTCGATCCTGATCGGCCCGGTGCCGGACCGCTTCATCGGTGCCGCCTGCCTGCTGCTGGCCATCATCCTGTTCATGCCGATCCCGCTCGGCAACATGGTCCCGGCGCTGGCGATCTCGGCCTTCGCCATCGGCCTGGTCGAGCGCGACGGCATCGCCGTCTCGGTCGGCTGGGCCGTCAGCGCCGGGGCGCTGGCGATCCTCGCCGCCGTCTCCGCCGCCCTCTGGGCCGCCCTGCGCGCCTTCCTGGAGACGCTGCTCGGCGTCACGATCTGACGGCAGTCGCCTCCGCCAGGTCGGCGATCCGGGCGACGACGCGGATCGACAGCTCGGTGCCGCGGCCGCGGATCGCCACCTGCTCGGCGCGGAAGGCCGACAGGTCGGCGCCGGCATGGTCGAGCAGGTCCTGCGAGACCACCAGCTCCGCCACATACTCCTTGCACAGCCCTTCCAGCCGGCTGGCGATGTTGACCGTGTCGCCGACCGCGGTCAGGCCCTTGACGCCGCCATAGCCCATCTCGCCGACGATGGCCGGGCCGGCATGCAGGCCGATGCCCATGCGCAGCGGCTCCTTCAGGTCCGAGGCCAGGGCCTCGTTCAGCTCGGCCAGCCGCTCCGCCATCCGCCGGGCGGCGTCGAGTGCCTGGCGGCCGCCGGCATCGCGCCCGGCCTCGACCCCGAACAGCGCCATCACCCCGTCACCGATGAACTTGTCGACCTGCCCCCCGGCCGCCTCGATCGCCTGGCCCATGGCCGCGAAATAGCGGTTCAGCAGGAACACCACGTCATACGGCAGCCGGTGCTCCGACAGCCGGGTGAAGCCGCGCAGATCGGCGAACAGCACCGCGATCTCGCGCTCCTGCCCGTGGCGATGGCCGGGGCCCTGGAAGCCGTCGCGCGCGGTCGCCGTCGGCGGCAGCAGCGGCGTCACCTCGAGGTCCTCGACCGGCCGGATCTGGCAGGCCAGCCGCACCCCTTCGGGCGCGCCGATGCGCTGCAGCACGCGGGCCTCGTCGGCCGCCGGCGGCGGCAGGTGCTCAGCCCCCAGCCCGACCCGGACCCGGCAGGTCGAGCAGCGGCCGCGGCCGCCGCAGATCATGGCTTGCGGGATGTCGGCGGCGCGGATGATCTCGAGCGCGGTGGCGCCGGGGATGATGTCGAGCACCCGGGTGTCGCGATAGTACAGCTTGGGCCCGCCGCGGCGGGCCCGGACGGCACGCAGCACCGGCCCGGCGAAGGCGGCCAGGATGAACGCCAGGATCGTGATCCGGGTCCACAACGCGCCTTGGGCGGCGAAGGCCTGCGCCTCCGGCGTCAGCTTGATCGAGCGGTGCAGATCCTCGAGCCAGCCCGGCTGCGCCGCCAGCGCCCGGACCTGCAGCCCGGCCGAGACGAAGCCGGCGAGGCCGAGGGCCGGGACCAGCAGGGCGGCGGCGTAGAGATAGGGCACCGCCTTCGGGTACCAGGACCTGAGCCGCAGCCAGTAGTGCACACCGATGCAGCCATGGCCCCAGGCGACCAGCACCACCACCGCCTGCTGCAGCGCGACCAGGCCGGCCCCGCCCCACATGGCCGACAGCACATAGCGGTAGGGCGTGCCGACGCCGAACTTCTCGAAGGCCACGACGGTGCCGAAGACATGCGCCGCCAGCAGCAGGGGCACGGCGAGGCCGAGCCCGAGCTGCACCGCCTGCCAGGGCTTCAACCGGAAGCTGTGGCGCTGCCAGATCGACACCAGCGCATTGGCGATGTGGACCAGGAAGGCGGCCGCGAGCACCGCCAGGCCCGGCTGCCTCTCCCACACCAGGATGAACAGCCCGAGGCCGCGCTCCATCGCGTCCAGCGATATCAGCCCGGCCGCGTGGTTGATCAGATGGGTCGCGAGAAAGGTGAGGAGAACCAGCCCGCTCGGCAGCCGCAGCCTCTGCAGCCACGCCCCGGCCCGGGCCCCCCGGACGCCAGCGGCGTCAAGGTCACTCAGTTCAGCGGACCGGTATAGACCCAGGTCTCCACCGTGTCATGGGCGCGGAAGGCCGGGACCTCGGGGTGATGGTAGACGAAGACGCGGATCGCCGCTTCCATGGCCACCGAACGCGGTGCACCACGGGCCACCAGCTCGCTGTAGGCACGGGTCACCGCCTGCTGGCAGCGGCAGTCCGCCGAGCCCTCGGCGAAGGGCTGCTCGCCGAAGCCGCAGCCCTCAGGACTTCTTTTTCCGGCCATAGAGTTCAAGCCTGTGATCGACGAGTTCGAAGCCGAGCCGCTTGGCGATCTTTTCCTTCAGCGCCTCCAGCTCCTGGTCCTTGAACTCGATGACCTCACCGGTTTCAAGATCGATCAGATGGTGGTGATGCTCGAGATTGACCTCGAAGCGGGAGTAGTTCTCATTGAAGTCGTGCCGCTGCACCAGGTTCAGCTCGTCGAGCAGATGCAGGGTGCGGTATACGGTCGCGATGCTGATCGACGGATCGATCTCGCGAGCCCGGTGATAGACGGTCTCGACCGACGGATGGTCGAGAGACTCGGTCAGCACCTGCAGAATGACACGACGCTGATCGGTCATCTTCAGGCCGGCGGAGACACACCTCTCCTCGAGCGTCATGGCTCAAACCCTCTTTAGCCGCGGAACCATTGGCGGATTTAGAGAGATTACAGATCGCAGCGGCGCTTGGCATCCGAAAATGCGCCGCAGGGCACCGGGAGGACGGCCATGGGCGACCTCTTCAGGCTGGAGATGAGCATCCACGGCTGGATCGCGCTGGGCATCGCCGTGATCGGCATCGTCGCCCTGAACCTCGGACTGATGCATCTGGCCCGCAAGGAACACGATTCCCACTACGATCCTGACGACGATGCCCCCTGAGCGGCGGCGGCGCCTTCCGGCCGGTCGAGATTGCGGGTCAGCACCATCCGGTGCGGGAACGGGATGTCGATGCCGAGCTCGTCGAACCGCCGCTTCATCCGGCGGTTGAACTCCCGCATCACGCCCCATTGCTTGGCCGGCGGCGTCTTGATCCGCGCCTTGATGGTCACGGCGCTGTCGCCGAACTTGTCGAGGCCGATGATCTCGATCGGCGCCAGGATCGCCGGCGCCCAGGCGGGGTCGAGCTGCATCTCGCGGCCGAGGTCGCGCAGCACCTCGATCACGCGGTCGACATCCTGGTCGTAGCCGATGCCGACATTGAACACGGCGAAGGAGAAGTCTTTCGTCATGTTGATGATGGAGGTGACCGAGCTGAACGGCAGCGTGTGCACCGCCCCGGTCTCGTCGCGCAGCCGGATGGTGCGGATGGTGATGCTTTCGACCACGCCGCTGTCCGAGCCGATCTGGACCACGTCGCCGACCGCCAGCGTGTCCTCGAACAGGATGAAGACGCCGGTGATGACGTCCTTGACCAGGGTCTGGGCGCCGAAGCCGATGGCGAGGCCGACCACGCCGGCGCCGGCCAGCAGCGGCGCGATGTTCAGCCCGACCTCGGACAGCACCATCAGCGTCACCACCGTGATCAGCAGCACCAGGAAGGCGTTGCGCAGCAGCGGCAGCAGGGTGCGGGCGCGGGCGCTGCGCTGCACCAGGTTGCCCGAGGCGTCGTGCCGGTTCAGGTGATACTCGATCAGCTGGCTGACCGCCTCCCACGCCACCAGCGCCGTCACCACCACCAGCAGGATGGCGCCGCTGCTGGCCAGCACGGCACGGCCGGTCTCGGTCTCCATCCAGGCGATGCCGCCGAGCTGCCAGACCTCGAGCAGCACCAGGACGCTGACCAGGAGGACGACCACCTTCAGCCCGGTGTCGAGCACCGGCAAATAGCGGTTGGCGCGGTGCTCCAGCCCGGGGAAGCGGGCCTTCAGCTCCGGCCCGATCGAGAAGGCGCGGTGGATCAGCCGCGGCCCGTAGGCGGAGACCAGCCGCGCCAGCACCAGGACCAGCACGGTCTGCACCGTGGCCCGGAGGACGAAGACGAAGCCGCCATTGATGCCGAGCGCCCAGATCGCGAAGGTGACGACGACATAGGCGATGGCGACGAGGTGCCAGACATCGGCCAGACGACGCCGGGCGGAGCCGACCGCTCGGGTCACGCCGGCCTCGTCGCCCTCCGCCGCGTGGCGCCGACGGCCCCGCAGCCAGTCGGCGACCGGCTGCCGGTTCTGCAGGATCAGCACCACCATCATCGCCGCGACGGCCAGGCCGATCAGGTATTTCAGCGCGGTCAGGCTGCCGGAGGGCAGCCCGAGCACGATGGCGGTGGAGACCGCGAGATAGCCGAACACCAGCAGGTAGATCAGCCGCTTGGCCCAGACATAGAGGTAGCCGGCGGTCTCGTCGCCGATGCGCAGCAGCCGCAGATGCGGGTACTCCGGCGTCAGTACCAGGCGGATCAGCATCAGCGCCACGCCGCTGATGATTGCGGCGTTGACCAGCGCCAGCACGATGGTGCGGACGAACCAGGGCGGGTCCAGCACCACCGCCATGGCATAGGCGCCGAGCACGAAGGCGATCAGCGGCAGGAAGTCCAGCACCGCCTGGGCCAGCAGCAGCGGGATCTTGCCCCAGAGCGTGGCCGGGGCCTTGCCGTTCAGCGCCGTGAAGGGCCGGCGCAGCACCAGCCGCATCAGCCAGCCGGCGGCGATGCCGGCGAGGACGACGCCGACCACGTTGAGGAACACCACGCCCCAGCGCGACCGGGCGGCCGGGTCGGACAGCTGGTCCCGGCTCCAGGTCGCCAGCTCCGGCAGCCGCGCCAGGGTGGCGCCGATCTCGGCGACCGCGCCGGTGACGTCGCGCACCTTGTCCGAGACCACGACCAGGGCCTGGCTGCCGACCGTCTCCAGCGCGCTGCGGTCCTCCTGCTGCGCCTGGGTCTGCAGCAGCAGCTGCAGCCGGGCCACCAGATCGGCCCGCGCCTTGTCGTCCTGCAGCGTGGCGATCAGCGCCTTGACCCGCTCGGGATCGGCCGGCTGGTCGGACGCGGCCGGCGGGGTCGACGTCCCCGGCACCTGGCCGGCGGCGAGGCCGGGCGCGAGCAGAAGGAGAAGAAGCAGCGGGCGGAGCAGGCGGATCATCGGCTCGGTCGGGCTGTGGACGGGCGGTGTTCCGGATCGGCGTCCCGGCGGCGTGTCGAGGCCGGCCCTATCCTTCCCCTCCCGGCCCTCTGGATCAACCCGCCCGTCGAGGCCATCTTTGGAACGTCCTCACGAAGGGAAGGCGAAGATGGCGGATGATCTCGGCTCGGTCCGGCCGAAGCTGGTCGAGAGCAAGCGGCGCTGGGCGCGCGAGGGCCGGCTGCTGACCGGCGCGACCTCCGATCCGGAGCGGGACCGGCTGCCGCCGGGCCAGCGCCTGGTCGAGACCTGGCCGGTGCTCGATCTCGGCGTGCAGCCGGAGATCCCGCTCGACAAATGGCGGCTGACCATCGACGGGCTGGTCGAGGCCCCGACGGTGTGGCGTTGGGCCGACATACTGGCCCAGCCGGAATTCGAGGACGTGTCGGACATCCATTGCGTCACGTCCTGGTCGCGCTTCGACAACCGCTGGCGCGGCGTCTCGGCCGGGCACCTGCTGTCGCTGGTGCGGCCGAAGCCGGAGGCCAGGCACGTCGTGTTCCACAGCTACGACACCTACACCACCAACGTCGCCCTCGACGCCTTCGCCGAAGAGGACGTGCTGCTGGCCACGCATCACGATGGCGAGCCGATCCCGGTCGAGCATGGCGGGCCGCTGCGCGTGATCATGCCCCGCTGGTACTTCTGGAAGAGCGCCAAATGGGTGAAGCGGATCGAGTTCGTCGCCGCCGACCGCCCGGGCTTCTGGGAGGAGCGCGGCTACCACAACGAGGGCGACCCCTGGCAGGAGCAGCGCTATGGCTGAGCCTTACCGTGGCAGCAGGGTGCGCAGCGGCTCCGCGCCGGGGTTGCTCCTCTGCCCCTGGAAGATCACCCGGGCCGGGGTGCCGAAGCCGTAATAGGCGTCGTTCTTGCCCTGGTCCTCGCTGATCACCGTGCCGTCCAGCGTACCGCCCGCGAACAGCCCCTTGTTCTGGGAGAAGGCGTACATGTCGGCGTTGGTGTTCAGCCCGGTCGAGGCGCCGACGCCGGCGCCGAGGGTGAACAGCGACCCCGACAGGTCGGCACCGACGGTGAAGCTGCTCTGCTCCACCGCCCGCAGACCCTTGTCGGTCATGATCGTCAGCACCAGCTGCGAGACCTGGCCGCCGATCTGCAGCCCGAAGGTGCCGCCACCGACGCCGTAGAAGGCCGGGTAGCTCCAGTTGCCGTCCGGCAGCCGCACCATCATCACCGCATTGCCGCCGCGGCCGCCGAAGATGAAGCCGCCGCGCAGCAGCGACGGGGCGATCAGCACCGCCTTGGCGCCGCGAATGTAGCGCGGCAGCGCCGACATCTCCGACGCGGACAGCAGCGCCTGCAGCGCGGCGCGGCTTTCGTCGACCAGCAGCTGCGCGTCGCTCGGCGTCGAGGTGGCCGAGCCGCAGCCGGCGAGCATGCCCGGCAGCACCAGCCCAACGGTCGACACCCCCGTCAGGCGGAGGAACATCCGGCGGTCGATCATGATCGGGCTCTCCTCAGATTCCACATGAAGAATCGTGGCATACCGCAGAACAATCAATACATCTTTTCGGTTCCAAATGGCAGATTCAGGGCGACGATTCGCCAGCTTTCGGCGCCGGAGGACGACCGGATGTGGTCGATCCGGGTCAGCGACAGCGTGTCGACCGCGAGGCGCAGCGCCCGCTCGCCGTCCAGGTCCAGCGCCAGCGCCGCCGCGGCCCGGATGGTTCCGGCATGGGCGACGGCGATGATGTCACGGCCGGCATGGGCGTCGGACAGGGCCAGGATCGCGGGCTGCACCCGGTGCAGCACCGCCTCGAAGCTTTCGCCGCCGGGCGCGGCATGAGCGGAGGGGTGCGACCAGAACGGATCGTGCCGCGGCAACGCGCGATAAACCTCGCGGCTCGGCCGGCCCTGCCAGGCGCCGAAATCCTGCTCGACCAGCGCCGCCTCGACCGCCGGCACCGCCGCCTCGTCCATCGCGGCCAGCAGCGCCGCCGCGGTCTCGGCGGTGCGCCGCAGCTGCGTCTGCAACCAGACGGCGCCACGCGGCAGCCGGGCGGCGAGGGCGGAGATGGCCGCCGCGTCGCCGGTGTCGGCCGCGAGGTCGAGCCGGCCGTAGAGCAGCTTGTCCGGATTGACCACCGGGGCGTGGCGGACCCACCACCAGCGGGTCGTGCTCATGCCGCCGCCGCGGCGCACAGCACCGCGACCTCCACCAGCTGCTGGGCGGCGCCGAGCACGTCGCCGGTCTGGCCGCCGATGCGCCGCCTGGCCAGCCCGGCCAGCGCCCAGGCCGCCAGCGCCGCCAAGGCCAGCGCCGCCAGGCCGTGCCGCAGCCCGAGCAGCAGCAGGGCGAAGCAGAAGGCGAGGCCGAGGGCGGTGAACACGGCCTCCGGCGGCGGCCGGCCGGCGCCGGCGCCGAGCCCGTCGGGCCGGGCCGGGGGCAGCCAGGCCAGCAAAGCCGGGGCCGTGGCCCGCGACACCGCCCCGGCCGCGGCGAGGGCCGCGACTCCGGCCCAGGGGGAAGAGGTCGCCGCCAGGGCCGCGGCGCGCAGCCCGACCGACAGCACCAGGGCCAGGGTGCCGTAGCTGCCGATGCGGCTGTCGCGCATGATCTCCAGCGTGCGCTCGCGATCGCGGCTGGCGCCGAAGCCATCGGCGACATCGGCCAGCCCGTCCTCGTGCAGCGCCCCGGTCAAGAGCACCTGGGCCGCCAGCGCCAGCAGCGCCGCGACCAAGGCCGGGGCGCCGAGCCAGAGCGCCAGCGCCCAGATCAGCCCGGCGGCGAGGCCGATGCCGGCCCCGGCCAGCGGGAACAGCCGCATCGACCGGGCCAGCGCATCGGCCGGCGCATCCGCCGGCCAGCGGACCGGCAGCCGGGTCAGGAAGCAGGCGGCGACGCGCAGATCGCGCAGCAGGTCGTCCATGGAACTCCGGTTAGCCGGTCCGGCCCTTGGCGGCAAGCCACTCAGATCAGCTTCCGGATCGCCCGCTTCCGCCACACCAGCCGGTAATAGGCGATCTGGCCCAGCGCCATCACCGCGAAGGCGACCGGATAGGCGATCCAGATGCCGTCGATGCCGATCTCGCGGCTGAGCAGCCAGGCCACCGGCACCTCGACGCCGAGGATGGCGAAGATCGAGATCGCCATCGGCGCCAGCACCGTGCCGCTGGCCCGCATCACCGCGGCGACCACGCCGGCCAGGCCGAAGACGATGTAGCTCCACAGCGTGATGTGCAGCAGGTCCTGCGCCAGCTCGATCACCGGCGGGCTGGTCAGAAACAGGCCCATCAGCGTGCGCGAGAACAGATAGGCGATCGCCACCAGCCCGCCGGTGACGACCAGGTTGAGCAGGATGCCGGTGCGGGTGATGGCGCCGAGCCGGTCGGCATGGCCCGCGCCGATCGCCTGGGCGCCGAAGATCGAGGCGGTGATGGCGATCGAGATCGCCGGGAACTGGACGTAGCTGACCACCTGGTTGACCGCGCCATAGGCGGCGGTGGCGTCGGAGCCGAAGCCGTTGACGAAGGACAGCACCGCGACCTCGGCCAGCGACACCAGCACCAGCTGCACGCCCGAAGGCAGGCCGATGCGCAGCACCGCCCGCAGGATCTGCGGGTCGATCCAGAGATGGCGCAGCAGCACGGCGTCCGGCGCCAGGGCATGGCCGCGGCGGCGCAGATGGACGGCCAGCCAGGCCAGGGCGGCGAGGAAGGAGACGATCGCGGCATAGGCGCCGCTGAGGACGCCGAGCTGCGGCAGCCCGGCCCAGCCGCGGATCAGGGCCGGGGTCAGCACCAGGCCGATCACGGTCTGCAGCGCCAGGGCCAGCAGCGGCGTCATGGTGTCGCCGGTGCCGCGCATCATCGAGCTCATCAGCAGGAAGACGAACAGCCCCGGCATGGCGATCAGCATGATCCGGGCATAGGCGGTGGAATCGGCCAGGATATCGGCCGGGGTGCCGACCGCGGCCAGCAGCGGCCGGGTGAAGGCGCCGCCGAACAGGGCGACCAAAAGCCCGGCCAGGATGGTGACCGTCAGCGCGGTGCCGGCCACCGCCTTGACCTTCTCCGGGTCCTTGGCACCCCAGGCCTGGCCGATCAGCACCGAGGCGCCGGCGCCGAGGCCGATGATGAAGGAGATGAAGAAGAACAGGATCGGGAAAAACGCCGACACGGCGGCCAGCGCCCCGACCCCGATCATCTGGCCGAGATAGATGTTGTTGACCGTCCCGGACAGCCCCTGCAGCACGTTGCTGAGCATCATCGGCCCGAGGAACAGCAGGAACGCCTTCCACAGGACCGGGGGCGCCGCCCCGGGCGCGGCGGCCGGAGCGGCGGCCGCGCCGCGCTCGATCGCGTTCGACATGACGGTCCCCCTTCAGACCGATTGCGGCGCGTCGAACGCGGCGGCGGCGAGGCGCCGGGCGTGGTCGCGGATGTCGGCCGGCCAGGCCTCGGTCAGGGCGGCGAAGCGGTCGCGGTCCGGCGCGAACAGGGCGCGCGCCGCCTCCTCGAAGCCGGGCCGGTCGCCCGCCATCGCCGCCATGAAGCGGTAGGCCGCCTCCTGCGCCTGGCGCAGCCGGTCCCGCCCTTCGCCGGCGCGCCGCGCCTCCTCGACCAGGCGGCGCAAGGTCACCGAAGCGCCGCCGGGGGGGGGGGGCCGCCCGGCCCCGGCGGGGGGGGGCCCGGGGGGGGCGGGCCCCGGGGGGGGGAGAAAACCGCGGGGGAGG
>NZ_JASATH010000247.1:0-10324 GCF_038440215.1 Inquilinus sp. OTU3971
ACAGCCTTTCCATTTCGATAATCGCTTGATTCGATGCGATAAAATCCTCAAGCTAACCCGGATTGGAAGCGGTGCTTGGGATCTGTAAAGTGCTGCTTCCCACGATAATCACGGCTCGTACTGCTCCGTCATCCTGAGACATTGTGCCGCACGGCACTTCACCAAATTTCGCTCATCCCACGCGTCAAGTTCTTTGACCGGATATAGCACCGCCTTTCCAATCTTCACGAATGAAGGTCCAACCCGCATTGATCGCCAGTTTCGCAGAGTGCCTACCGTGACCTCTCCGCGGTAGCGCTCGGACACTTCCTCAGGAGTAAGGAACTTATCGTGATCCACGACATCCATTCCTCTTCACCGATCCTTGCTCAGTAAGTGTCCATCTCGTCTGCCGATGAAAGATGCCGGTCAGCGCCGTCGTGCAAGATCGTAGATCGGGCGAGAATTTCGGAGCGGGCGGCCTGGGCTTCGCGCGCCACCTCCCGCTCGCCGGGCACAGGATCAAGGAGCTGAAGTAGTCGAGGAGCGTGACCGCGGCCGTCTATCCGATCGGCGAGTTAGGCATATTCGACCAGGGAGACCGGATCGTCCCCTTTGCCGACATTCGGAGCCCTTCCGGGAGCGCCAGCGCCAACACCCTGTCCGGCTGGGGCGGTGACGACGTGCTCCGTGGCGGGGCCGGGGCCGACCGGCTCGACGGCGGCGCCGGTAGCGATACCGCCAGCTACTACACCGGCACGGTCGGCGTGGCGATCAACCTCTCGGCCGGCACCGGGTCGGGCGGCGACGCACAGGGCGACACCCTGGTCGGCATCGAAAACGTCAACGGCTCGACCGGGGCCGATCAGATCACCGGCAACGCCGCGGCCAATGTACTGAACGGCTGGGCCGGGCAGGATGTGCTGCGCGGTGGCGGCGGCGCCGACCGCTTCGCCTTCACCGCTGCGAGTGATAGCAAGGTCGGGGCCGCCGACCGGATCACAGATTTCAGCCACGCCCAGGGCGACCGCGTGGACTTGTCGGCGATCGACGCTAACACTGGCGCCGCCGGCAACCAAGCCTTCAGCTTCATCGGCACCGGGCTCTTCACCCATCACGCCGGCGAGCTGCGCTATGCCTCCGACGGCACCGTCACCACCATCGCCGGCGACGTCAATGGCGACGGCGTCTCCGATTTCCACATCCAGCTGACCGGCGCCATCGGCCTCGTCGCCGCCGACTTCGTGCTATAGCGCCGGCCGACCAGTCCGTTAGCGGTATCCGCCGGTCAGGGCGGGTGCCGCCACTGCGCAACCTTCCCGACGGTCATTCTCTCGCCACTCAACCGGAATCGACAATTGGCCTTCCTGAGCGGGCGAGTTCGGCATCTGCCAACGATGGAGTGCAAAAATGCCCGCTCCGAGGAAGCCAGGAGAGCCGATGATCGTCAGCAATGGGCCGACGGCAGACCGGCAAAAAAAGCAACTGCTCTTGCTGTGCCTCATGACCGATCAGGGTCGCATCCGGCCGCGTCCGCTTCGTCGACGCGGCTACGATGGCCGGTTTCAGGCGCGTTCCGAGGTCCGGGTCGACCAAGAACGACCGGAGCCTGCGAGTTCGAGCGATGTCCGCTATCGGGGCGCCGCGGCTGTGGCCGGCTATCGCGCACTCCGGACTGACCAATCCGGCGGTAGTTTGCCGCGGACCGTTGCGCTGAGCAGAAGATTGAATAAGCAGCCGAGCACAGATTTCATAAAATAATACTCACCCCACTTCGTTCTTGGCTGCCTGAACCGCATGCTCGGTGGTGCCAATTGGTTTCGGCGCAATGCGCTCTGCATGATGTAAGATCGGTCGTGGCGTGATATTATTCCTTGATGGTGGAATTCGCAGCCGGCGCGCACATCGCGGCACCCATAAATTGATCGACATTCTCCAACTTCCCTACCGATGATTTCGGCTTGAGACGAAGAAGATGACAGCTCGGGTGCTAATCGTCGATGATATTGAAGCAAATGCTCACATTCTAAGTGTGATAGCAGAGGATCAATATTACGAAACACAGACGGCGTCGAGCGGGAGCGAGGCTCTGAACGCAGCGCGGGGTTGGCAACCGGACGTGATCATACTTGATGTGATGATGCCGGAACTGGACGGCTATGAGACCTGCCGACGACTGAAGTCGGACGAGCGCACCATGCATATCCCAGTTGTCATGGTCACTGCCCTGAACGGCTCGGCCGAAAAGCTGCGCGGGCTGGAGTGCGGGGCCGACGATTTTCTGACGCGACCGATCGACACCGAAGCCTTTCTCGCGAGAATCAAGGGGCTTGTTCGTCTCAAGCAACTCTTCGATCAGTGGAGGGCCCGGCACGAGACCACCCGAACGCTCGGCTTGGCTCCCGAGCCGCTTGGCAAGGTCGACGTCAAAGGGACCTATGCTCTCGTCGTCGATGACTGGGACCTCAGCGCGACCAGCGTTGAGAATGCGCTGGCCGAGGATGGCATCCACACGATCCGGGCTTCGAACGAGGAAGAGGCGGTCGCCGTTTCCGCCGTGGGCGAGGTCGATCTGATCATAGTCAATCTCTCGATGCGGGGCTTCGAGCCGCTGCGTCTCGCCTCGAAACTCCGGGCCAATGTCGTCAGCCGGGAAATACCGCTTCTCCTCATAGCGGAGCTGGACCATCGGGATCTCGTCCTTCGCGGTTTCGACCTGGGCGTGAACGACTGGGTCTCCAGGCCATTCAATCCGAACGAATTCAAGGTCCGCGCCCGCAATCAGATCCGGCGGAAACTGTACCAGGATCGGTTGCGAAGCGCGCTCGATGGCGCTCTCAAGATGGCGCTGATCGACCCGCTGACTGGCCTCTACAATCGCCGCCATTTCATGCGGCATCTGGAAGGCGTGCTGACGGAAGAGCAGGAGGCGAGCATTGCCCTGCTGATGATCGACATCGACAGCTTCAAAATCGTCAACGACCGTTTTGGTCACCAGGCCGGCGACGCAGCACTCAGATTGCTGGGCGAGAGGCTCCGCCAGGAGGTTCGAGCCATAGACCTCGTTGCCCGGTTGGGCGGTGAGGAGTTTGCCGTCGTCATGATCGGTGCCAGTCTTGACGATGTCGCCGGCACGGCGGAGCGGGTTCGGGCCAAGGTGGCAGCGCAGCAGTTCAACCCCACCGATGAAAGCCCTTTTCCGCTGACCGTCAGCATCGGCATAGCCATAACCCGAGCCTCCGACATCGGGATCGACGAGTTGATGCGGTCAGCCGACCGGGCGCTCTACGCCGCCAAAGCGCAGGGCCGCAACAGGGTTGAGCTTGCGCTGTCCGCAGAGGGCGAGCGAGGCCGGACCGCCACGCTTAAGCATCTGGCCTGCCTGCGTCGTTGAGATCGGCGGCTCAACCGGCCCAGACACCTATTCGGCCCGTTCGACCGGTCATCGTTTCCTTCCCGGCTGAGGGCCGAATTGGCGGGCGAAGCCGCTGCAAGCCGCGTGTCGCATCCCATTTTTACGGGCAAGCGATACCATTGCTTTCACGTCTCGCGAGCATAAGGCAATCTTTTTAGGTAATTCCCGTCCGTTGAGACAGCTTTCCGCCGTCTCGGAGTCGTGACGAATTGCCGCCGTGCCGATGCGGGAGGAGAAATTCATGTCCACCTTTGTTGCCCAGATTGGGGATACCGATGCGCACCAACCTGCGCTCACCATCCGACGCGATCCTAGGGCGGAAATGGCTGCGCGGCTGCCTGCCACCCTCCAACCATTCCTCTCCTGGCTGACCGCGAAGCCGGCCCCGGCAGAGACCTCGGTCGATCGATCTCCGATCCACTTCGTCCACCAAGCATGCCTCCTGGTCGCGGCAGGCTTGTTGTTCGGCCTGATGTCGACCTGGGTCCCGTTGGGGCCGGGCGCCGTCATGCTCCTCATTTCCCTGGCACTGACAACCTCCGGTCTCGGCGTGTTCCAGGTCGTCGTGTTCCATCACTGCGCTCACGGTACGGTGTTCAGCACGTGGGAACGCAACCGGGCCGTCGGTCGGCTGATCTCCGCCATCCTTCTGTTCAAGCATTTCGACCAGTACCGGCGGGAGCATATGCGGCACCATAGCGCCCGCAAGCTCCTCACCGAAGAGGACGAGTTTGCCGACTTCGTACTCGGCATGTGTCGCCTCGAGCCGGAATTGCCGAAGCGCGAGCTCCGGCGGCGCGTGCTGGCCAATGTCGTCTTTTCGCCCGGTTTCCACGTCCGATTTTTCCTTCGCCGCATCCGCGCGGCCACGCGGTCTCATGATCGGGTGCACAACGCGGTGGCGGCCGCCGCGCTCGCAGTCCCGACAGTGGCGTCGGTGTTCACGGGTCATGCCCTCATCTTTCTGATCATCTGGTTCCTGCCCCTGACCCTCCTGCTGCAGTGGGCGACGATCGGTCGGATCCTCTGCGAGCACCGCTTTCCCGAACCGGCACTCATCGCTGCGCGGGACAAGGAATTTGTCTGCATGGCGACGGCCGGCGTCTTCCCGGGCGTCCCTCCGCCACCCGTGCCGGCCTGGTCCCCTTCGGGCCTCTGCGCCTGGAGCAGCTGGTGGCTCAACATGCTGACGATCCAATTGATCGTTCGCGTTACCGTCTTGGTAGGGGACGCGCCTTGCCACGATTTCCACCATCGCCGTCCGGCCACCAAGCTCTGGACCGACTACATCCATGCCCGACAGCGGGACGTCGATGCCGGATGCCCCGGCTTCCCTCTGAACTATGGCGAGACTTGGGGCCTTTTCCGCGCGATCGACGAGAATCTCGCGACCCTGTCGGCGACACCCAGGGATGTCATCCCGACGTGGCCGCAATAGGACGCGGTCACCTCAGGCTTGGCGAATGCAGGGCGACCTGACGGGGCCGGGCACGGCGGATGCCGAGTCAGTGCTCTGCCTTGGGGGTGTCCATCCGCCCGGAGCTGCCGAGGTCGCCGGGGAAGACGATTCGGACGACCGTTCCGCGGCCCGGCTCGCTCACGATGGTGAGTGAGCCGCCATGGGCTTCGACAAGGCCCTTCGTGATGGGCAGGCCCAATCCGGTGCCGGCCGTCGTCCTCGTGAGCGGATTCTCGAGCTGCCGGAACGGCTCCATCGCGACCGCGATGTCCTCCGGCCGCATTCCGATCCCCGTATCGCTCACCAGAATATGGATCGACCTGTCTGCTGCGATCTCGACGTCGATCGTGACCCGCCCTTCGTGAGGCGTGAACTTGATCGCATTGCCGATCAGGTTGTCGAGGATCTGGCGAAGCCGGATCGAGTCGACGAGAAGGCCGAAGGCGGGATCGATTGACGAGACTGACAGGGTGACGCCGCGCTCCTCTGCCATCCCCTGTGCTGCCCGGACGGCGGCGCTCACCGCATGCTCGAGGCGGACCCATTCAGGCTGGATAGCGAGATGTCCACGGCCGATTGCCGAGTAATCAAGGATGTCGTTGATCAAATGCAGAAGATGCCGGCCCGAGCTTGCGATCTCGGCAGCGTAGGCATGAGATCGTTCGGCGGTCATGGTAGGCGACCGCTTTGAGTACAGGATTTCAGCGAGACCAATGATGGCATTCAGCGGCGTCCGAAGCTCGTGGCTGAGCGTGGCCAGAAACGCCGCTTTCGCCTCGTCGGCTTGCTCTGCTGCATGCATCGCTCGCCTCAATTCATGCTCCGCCTGCTTGCGGGCCAGCACGTCGATATAGACCGAGAGCCCTCCTTCGATGAGCTCCTGGTCGCCGCCCTCAAAGGCCCGGCTCACATTCGCCTCGGAGCGGTTGCCGATCATCAGCGCGTGGCCTGTCGTGCGGTCATATGCCCATAGGACATAGGGAAGTTGCAAAATACCTGTCAGCTCGTAGGCAGGAGGTTCGATCCTGGATTGCGCGGTGGTGAAGAAGAAGTCGGGAACGCTCGGTAGCGTGATGGGCGATGCTGCGGTCTCGCGCAGCCCGATCGCATGGGTCACTCGAAAATTGCGGTTCCCCGGGGCTTCTTCGACCAGCAGCGCTGCTCGATCGCACATGGCGTTGTCGACGACGACTTCCAGGATCCGATCACCAAGGTCGTTCGGACCGATCACGGTGTCCGCGAGACGGTGAGCCTCACGGATGAGCTTGGCCAGGGTTCGACTGCGTCGTGCCTCGCGGAAGGCCTGGCTCTGCTCCTCCTGCAGTCGCAGCAGGCGAGCGCCGAGGTCGTTGCACTCGCGTTGATAATAGGCGAGTTCCCGCTCCAACTGGCCGGGCGATGCGCCCGAAAGACGTCGCGAGCCGCCGCTCATCGAGCTGAGAGTACCGTGAGGAGGCCGGTCCAATCCAGCGGACGGCTGTAGCCGTCAAAGGGAGCGATCTCGACGCCGGAGTAGAAGCCGAGAAACGGGATGGCGGGATCCAGGCCCTCCGCGACCAGGCGGGCCTCCTCAATCGAGGCTCCGCTTCGAGCGCTGGCGCGACCGGCGCAGTCGATGTAGACCGCAAGGAGCGGCTGTCGACCTCGCTGCGCCTGGTTGATCGCACGGATTCCGTTCCGGACACTATCGAGCATCAACGCATTGTCCCGGGACATGATCTGAACGCGCGTTCCTTGGCGAAAATCCTTCTCGAACAGGGTGATCGAGCCGATAGCCCGGTTCGCCCGCAGGATCAGACGATTGACATAGAGGTTCTCGTCATAAGCGGCGTAGGGGTCCCCCTGCTTCTCACCGAGCGTGGCAATCAGCGATAGGTCATGCGACGAGGTGCTTCCCAGAGTGACGCCCAGCATCCGTTCGATCACGTCGAGCGCGGGGCGCCCGTCGAGCTCGAACACCTCGGCACCATCGATGCGCGTGATCTCCATGAAGGTGCTGACCGGCCGGCAGCCGTGCAGAATGACCGTCTCGTCCTTGAGCTCAGGAGGAAGGACCAGCGCCACGGCCGCATGCTTGACGACCGACGCTCCATCGAGGATCCAGGCATCCGACAGGTTCATATCGGTCAGCGTGCCGCCGCCGATCAATCGGATCCTGTGACCGGCGAGCCCCAATTGAATCCCATCCACCAGATCGCTCGCCGGATGCAGCCGAAGCGGTGATTGGTTGGCGACGCTGTCATAGAACATCAATACGACGGACTCTGGGGGTGTGATCTCCGCCAGTTTCTTTCCGAGCGCCTGGCCTGCCGCGTGCTCGCCTCCCAGCAAATCGCGGTTGACCACCACCTCCGGCAGGACATCGTCCTCTCCGAAGGCAACGAGCCCCACCTCCAATCCACTATAGCCGAGGCCGTCTCGCCAGATGACGCCGGCCGCAGATCCACCGACAATAGGGACCGAATTGCCGAATGCGGCCCGGAGAGCCGTGACGATCTCAAGGCCATCGTGCTTTCCACCACAAAATGCCAGAAGGAGGCGGGCGCGAGTGCCAGCCAGCCCCGCACAGCATTGCTCGATCGCGACTGCGGCCGAAGCACTTCTACCATGGCCAATTGCGACCATACGACCTCCTGTTGTCGGCCCTCCAAACGAAGCGCCGCTCAGCAAACCAGCCTCTCAAGTTAACCGATTACTATGCCGAGATGAGCCACAGATGTCGGCTCGGTGCCACTGCCTCCGGCCCAGGCTTTCCAACCAGAAATCCCTGCAGTCGTTCACATCCCAAATCCCGAACAATCTGCAACTGGGAAATATCTTCTACCCCTTCGGCAGTGACGCAGATACCCAACTCTCCAGCGAGTCGGATGATAGCGCGGACGATCGCAACGGCGCGTGGATTGGAAGGCAGGTCCGACACGAGACACCGGTCGATCTTCAGCCCGTCAAACCGGAAGCGCCGGAGCACATCAAGGGACGACCAACCGGCTCCGAAATCGTCGAGGATCACCCGGACCCCGAAGCTTCTCAACTCGTCGAGTACTCCAACAATCTCGTCGGACGCGTCGAGCCGCACCGACTCTGTAATCTCAAGTTCCAGGCGCGCTGGGGCCAACCCGCTGATCGCGAGCGCTGTCGCAACCGTCGAAGGAAAACCGGGAGACCGAACATGTGCAGCCGATATGTTGACCGAGACCTGCGCAGCCCAAGGCCAAGACGCCGCCTGCTGGCAGGCATCGCGAAGTGCCCATTCGCCAAAGAGAGCGATGAGCCCTGAAGATTCAGCGACCGGAATGAAGATGCTCGGGGATATAAAGCCCCGGATCGGATGGTGCCAGCGCATCAAAGCCTCGAATGCACACAAGCTTCCGTTGAGGGACTCGACAATTGGTTGAAATGCGAGAGAAAACTGGCCGTCCTGACGCGCGGTCAGGAGGTCCAGTTTTCCTGGCAGTCCTTGCCTCCACCCACGACGAAAGCGAATAATAACTTATCTCCTGTATGGGAGTATTTTCGGATGATCCTCCGGGGCCATCGACTCGGATCCGACTTTCGATATGTGGCCACTAGGCATCGATCGCGATACGGAAATTACAAGATATTAGAATAAAAGGCGCCTGACTGAGAAGCATGATTTTCGGGCTTGTACCGTCCGGCATCGGGGCTCTAGCCCGGAAATCTCACGGTGAGGGGTGCATCGGGGCTTTGAATCTGAGAAAATTGTTGTGCTGCAACAGTTTAACTCAGATTCGAGGATTGCCCCGATGCAGACGGAGTGTATCGCGGAACGGTTCGAGTTTGCAGCTGTCGAGAAGCGCGCTGTGGTGGCGGGGTTCGATGGGGGAAGCATCACCTCGGACGCCGGGGCGCTGCTGCTTGGCCTGGCGGATCGGGCGATCGGGCTGGTGAGCCGCTTCGCCGGCTGCTTTGAGGACTTCCGCGCCCCGGGACTGATCGAGCATGAGGTCAGGACGCTGGTCGGCCAGCGGGTGTTCGGCATCGCGCTGGGCTATGAGGACCTGAACGACCACGACCATCTGCGCCATGACCCGGTGATGGCGGTGCTGGCCGGCAAGCTGAAGCCGGTGCGTCAGCAGAAGTGCGCCGCGGTTGCGGGCAAGAGCACCCTGAACCGGCTGGAGCTGAGCCGGCCCGAGCCCAGCCGCTACAAGAAGATCAGCTATCGGGCCGAGGCGATCGAGGCGCTGTTCGTGGACCTCTTCCTGGAGGCGCATGCCAGCGCGCCGGACCAGATCGTCATCGACCTGGACGCCACCGACGATCCGCTGCACGGCGATCAAGAGGGACGCTTCTTCCACGGCTATTACGACTGCTTCTGCTACATGCCGCTCTACGTGTTCTGCGGCCGCCATCTGCTGGCAGCCAAGCTGCGCACCGCCAACCAGGACGCGGCGGCCGGGTCGGTGGAGGAGATCGCGCGCATCGTCGGCAAGGTCCGCGCGCGCTGGCCCGAGGTGAAGATCATTCTGCGCGGCGACAGCGGCTTCGCGCGTGAGGCCCTGATGGCCTGGTGCGAGGCGAACGGCGTCGACTTCCTGTTCGGCCTGCAGGGCAACGTGCGCCTGGTGGCCGAGATCAGCTCCGAGCTCGACCAGGCCCAGGCCGCCTCCCAGGCCGACGAGGACCGGCCCGCCCGCCGCTTCAAGGACTTCAGCTATCGGCCCCGCAAGAAGGCCTGGAGCCGCGCCCGCCGCGTCATCGGCAAGGCCGAGGTCACTCAGGGCGAGAAGAACCCGCGCTTCGTGGTCACCTCGCTCAGCGCCCAGGCTTGGCAGGCCCAGCCGCTCTACGAGCAGCTCTACTGCGCCAGGGGCGACATGGAGAACCGCATCAAGGAGTGCCAGCTCGACCTGTTCGCCGACCGCACCTCCAGCGCCACCATGAGAGCCAACCAACTGCGCCTGTGGTTCGCCTCCATGGCTTACGTGCTCACCTGCGCGCTTCGCCGCCTCGGCCTGGAGGACACCCAGTTCGAGAATGCCGCCTGCGCCACGCTGCGCCTGAAGCTCTTCAAGATCGGCGCCCTCGTCAGGATCTCGGTCCGGCGCATCAAGATCGCCATGGCCTCCGTCCATCCCTGGCGGCGCGAGTGGGCCACCGCCTACGCCCGGCTCGCCGCCCACGCCGCATGACGCGCCCGCCAAACCCACCCTTCAACAGCATCGAAACACCGCCGACCCCCACCTGCCGCTCCCGCGGGCCACGCCGTGCGCCCTCCGCAATAACGCATGCAATCCACGGCCCGCTCCAACTCCCCCTGGCCCGGCGTGAGATATCCAGGCTAGGCCGCGGCGGTCGGCTGGTATGGGTTGAGTCTCGCTCATCCCGTGGATTCCGGCATTGGAGCGCCCATGCGGTGTCTCCTTAGGGTAGCGTCCGGTCATGTCCGCTTCGTAGAGCCGGCTGGGACGGCCGCTTTCGGGCGCGCTCCGGAGTTCGGGCTGACCTAG
>NZ_JASATH010000248.1:0-10293 GCF_038440215.1 Inquilinus sp. OTU3971
CCCCCCCCGGGGCCCCGCCCCCCCCCCCCCCCACCCCTCCCCCTGCCCCCCTCCCGCAAGGGGAGGGGGGACTTAAAAGAGAGGAGCCGCCCGTTGCTTTTGTCGACCAATCTCTGCCCCCGCCTCACGCCCGCCGGGCCTTGACGTCGCGCAGGATCTCGCGCGCCGCGTTGTGGCCCGGGATGCCGGAGACGCCGCCGCCCGGATGCATCGACGAGCCGCAGATGTAAAGCCCGCGGAACGGCGTGCGGTAATCGGCATAGCCGGAGACCGGGCGCTGGAAGAACAGCTGGTCGGTCGACAGCTCGCCGTGGAAGATGTGGCCCTGCGGCAGCGCCACGATGCGCTCGATGTCGGGCGCCACCAGCAGCTGGGCCTCGATCACGTCGTTGGAGAAGCCGGGCGCGTACTCCTCGATCGTGTCGAACACGGTCTTGCGGAAATTCTCCTTCTCCGTGGCCCAGTCGCCGCCCTTCAGCGTGTAGGGGGCGTGGCCGCCGAACAGGTTGACGACATGCTTGCCGGGCGGTGCCAGGCTGTCGTCGACGATGGTCGGCACCACCGGGGTCAGGAACGGGCGGCTGGAGTACCAGCCGTATTTGGCGTCGTCATAGGCGCGCTCGAGATAGTCGATGTCGGGCGCGATGTGCATGTAGGTCGGGTAGCTGAAATTGCCGAGCGCGCCGTCGGCCCTGACCTTGTCGAGGATGCGGTACTGCGGCGGCCGCTCGCAGGCGATGTTCATCTTGAAGGCGGTGGAGAAGCTGCGGTAGCCGCGGATCTCGCGCAGCACCTCGGCCGGCAGATGCGCCTCGCCGATCATGTCGAGATACAGCGCCTTGGCGCTGGCGTTGGAGACGATGATCCGGGCCGAATAGGTGTCGCCCGCCTTGGTGGTCACCGCTGTGGCGCGGTCGCCGGTCAGCCGCACCTCCTTGATCTCGGCCTCGGTGACGTGGTCGACGCCGATGCTGCGGCCGTAGGAGGCCAGTGCCTGGGTGATCGCGCCCATGCCGCCCTTGATGAAGCCCCAGCCGCCCGCGCCCTCATGCTCGCCCATGATGTGGTGCATGATGACGTAGGCCGAGCCCGGGGTCTTCGGCCCGGCGAAGGTGCCGATCGAGGCGTAATAGGCCAGGACCGCCATCACCCGGTCGTCCTCGAACCATTCGTGCAGGAAGTCGTAGGCGCTCATGCTCAGCATGTCGGCGATGCGGTACATCTTGCGGCCGATCTTGCGGTGCCGCCACAGCAGCGAGGCGCCGTCGCGGAAGCCGCGCCAGTCGCGCTGCGCCGGGTCGACCGGCGTCTCCCACAGCAGCTTGCGCACGATCTGCGCCGCCTCCTGCAGGTAGCGGTCGAACTCCGGATAGATCGCGGCGTCCTTCTTCGAGAACTTGGCGAAGCTGGCCTGGGTCTTGGCCATGTCGTCGGAGAAGACGATGTAGTCGTCGTTCGACACCGGCGAGACCATGTCCGAGCAGGGCAGCACCTGCAGCCCGTGCTGCTTCAGCTCGAAGTCGCGGATGATGCGCGGGTGCAGCAAGCTCATCAGGTAGGAGAAGATCGAGGCGCGGAAGCCGGGCGCGATCTCCTCCGTGACCGCGGCGCCGCCCAGCACCTTGCGGCGCTCCAGCACCAGCACCTTGAGGCCGGAGCGGGCCAGGTAGTTGGCGCAGACCAGGCCGTTGTGGCCGGCGCCGATGATGATGGCGTCGTAGCGCTTGGCCGCCGCCGTGCCATTGGGCTGGGAAGACGTCGTTGTGGTCATCGCTCTCTCTATTCGGCGGCGGCGCGGTGGCTGGGGGCAGGGTCGGCCATGCCGCGGCGGACCATGTCCTGGAAGGCGTGCACGGCGTGCTCGTGCTTCGGCGACAGCGGCCCGCGCTGGTAGACGCCGGCGTTCAGGTTGCGCTGCACCCCGGTGATGATGTCGAGGTCCTCGCTGACGATCTGGGCCGACCATTCGATCGACTGGCGGTTCTCCGCCGCCTTCTCCGGCGACACGTCGGTGAAGAAATACCAGTTGATGTGTCGCAGCCGGCCGGCGCCCAGCGGCTCCAGCGTCGCGATCGAGCTGCCCCAGTCATAGAGGTTCAGCATCAGGAACGGGAAGCGGTAGAAGTACACGCCGCGGGTCAGGCCGCCGTCGCGCTTCGGCGCGTGCAGGTGGAACATCTCGTCATGTACGTCGATGCTGTAGCGCTCCATGTCCAAGGACGCGCACAGGCCGGGATGCATGGTCCGGCAGTGGTAACATTCGAGATAGTTCTCGCCGTAGGTCTTCCAGTCGACCTCGCAGTCGCGGTTCTTCTCGGCGAACCAGTGCTGCTGCTCGAGCGGATAGTCGGCGGCCAGGGCGTCGATCGGGCCCAGCCACTCGCGCAGCCCCTCCCCGTCCTGTGCGACCCGCAGGAAGACCAAGCCGCGCCATTCCTCGGCGGCGATCCGGTACAAGCCCCATTCCTGCGGGTCGAAGGCGGGGGCGGAGCCGAAATCGGGCGACCGCTTCAGCTTGCCGTCCAGCGTGTAGCTCCAGCTGTGATACGGGCAGACCACCAGCCGCGGGCACTGCCCCTCCGGCCTGGTCAGCAGCTGGGCGCCGCGGTGGCGGCAGACATTGTGGAAGGCGCGCACCTGCCCGTCCTCGCCCCGGATGGCGAAGACCGGATAGCCGGCGACCATGCCGGTGACGTAGTCGCCGGGATTGCGCAGCCGGCCCGACCAGGTGAACAGCATCCAGTGCCGGGCAAAGATGCGCTGGCGCTCCTGCTCGTAGCGCTCCGGGTCGCGGTACCAGGCGGCGGGCAGGGTCCAGGTGAAGCCGTCCGGCGCGGCGGGGCTCGTCATCGTCATGGCGCAACCTCTCGGTCGGTCGCCGCCGGCTCGCGGCCAGCGCGCAGGATCTGCAGGATCACCAGCAGCAGGGTGACGGCGAATAGCACCGTCGCCGCCGCCGCGATGGTCGGGTCCACCCGCTCGTTGATGCCGTCCCACATCTTGCGCGGCAGGGTGTAGACGGCGCGGGCGGCGATGAAGAGCGTGACCACGATCTCGTCCCAGGAGGTGAGGAAGGCGAAGACTCCGCCGGCCAGGATGCCGGGCAGGATCTGCGGCAGGATCACCCAGCGGATGGTCTGGGACTGGGAGGCGCCGAGCGAGCGCGACGCCTGGTCCTGGCGCGGGTCGACCGAGGCCAGCGCAGCCGACACCGTGACCAGGACATAGGGCGCGGCCAGCAGCGTGTGCGCCAGGATCACCCCGGCGAAGCTGTCGAGCAGGCCGATGCCGGCGAAGAAGCGGTAGAAGGCCAGCGCCGAGACCACCGGCGGCACGATCAGCGGCGCCAGAGCCAGCATCCGGGCGAGCTCGCCCAGCGCCGAGGACAGGCGCCACAACCCGATCGCCGCCAGCGTGCCCAGCGCCACCGACAGCGCGGTGACGGCGAGGCCGATGCCGAGGCTCTGCAGCATCGCCGAGCGCCACTGGTCGTCGCCGAACAGCGTGGCGTAATGCTGGAAGGAGATGCCGTCGGTCGGCAGCGACAGGTACCGGTTCGGCGTCACCGACAGCGGCATCGCCACCAGGGTCGGCAGCATCAGGAACAAGAGCACGGCCCAGCACAGGGCGACCAGGACGGACCAGCGCATCAGGCCCCTCCCCCGCCGAACAGGCGGCGGACATCGACGACGCGGGACAGCGCCGCGATCAGGGCCAGGACGGACAGCAGCAGCACCGAGGCCATCATGGTGCCGACGCCCCAACGCACGGTCTGGAAGATCTGCAGCCGGACATATTCCGCGATCATCACCACCTTGCCGCCGCCGAGGATGGCGGGCGTGACCAGGAAGCCGAGCGACAGCACGAAGACCAGCAGGCCCGCGGCGAAGATCCCGGGCAGGGACAGCGGCAGGAACACCTTGGCGAAGGTGCGCAGCGGCCCGGCGCCGAGCGAGCGCGAGGCGGCGCCGAGGGCCGGGTCGATGCCCTTCATCCCGGCATAGAGCGGCAGCACGGCATAGGGCACCATGTAGTGCACCATGCCGACCAGCACGCCGAACTCGTTGCGCACCAGCGGCAGCGGCTCGGTGATCAGGCCGAGCCCGGCCAGCGCGCCGTTCATCAACCCCTCGCTGCGCAGCAGCGTCAGCCAGGCGAAGGCGCGGACCAGCACCGACACCCAGAACGGCACCAGCACGAAGGCGGTGATCCACACCCGGTGCCGTGGCGAGGCGTGCAGCATGACATAGGCGACGAGGTAGCCGAGGACCACGGCGCAGACAGTGGTCCAGGCGGCGACGCGGAAGGTGGTCCACAGCACCCGCTGCATGGCGCCGGAGTCGAGCAGCCGCTGGTAGTTGCCGGGGCCGGGCGCCGGGTCGGTGACGCTGATCCACAGGATGTTGGCCAGCGGCAGCAAGTAGAGCAGCAGCAGCGCCGCCATCAGCGGCAGCACCAGCCCCCAGGCCGACGCCGGCGTCCGGCGCCGGGCGACGGAAGGGGGCGCGCTGTCGAAGGCGGGTGCTGCCACCATCCCTCAGCTCGCGATCAGGTCGAGAAAGTCGTTCTGCACGGTGTCGTAGTTCTCGGCATACCAGGCGCTGTCGATCGGGATCTGGCGCTTGTAGTTCGGCTCGTAGCCGCAATCGATCTTCTGCAGCTCGGGCGTCAGGCTCGCGCTGGCGGCCGGGTTGGCCGGGCCGTTGCCGAGCAGCTTCAGAAGCTCGACCTGCCGCTCCGGGTTCTGGGTCGAGGCGATGAAGTCGAACACCGCCGGGCCGGCCGGGTTCTTCACCAGCACCGGCAGCACGCCGGGCGCGACGATGCCGTGGTCCCAGGTCCAGGTGATCTTGCCGCCGGAATCCCGGTCCAGCACCGAGGCGCGGGTGCACCAGATCGGGCCCATCGTCACCTCGCCCTCGCGGAACAGCTGCTGGCTTTCCGCCCCGCCGCCCCACAGCAGGAACTGGTCGCGATGCTCCTTGATGATGGCGAAGGCCTTCTGCACATCGAGCGGGTACAGCTTGTCCGGCTCGACGCCCGACCCCAGCAGCACCGCCTCCAGCGACCCGACCAGCCATTTGTAGATCGCCCGCTTGCCCGGAAAGTCCTTGAAGTTCAGGTAGTCCTTGAAGCCGTTCGGCGTCTTGCCGCCGGTCTTCTCCAGGCTGAAGGCATTGACGGTCGAGTACATGTAGGCGGCGCAGCCGTAGTCGAAGATGAATTCCGGCCGCACCTTAGCCTTGTCGATCTTGGAATAGTCATAGGGCTGGATCAGCCCCTGCTTGCTGAGGATCGGCAGGTAGAAGCCGTCGGCGTCGGTGCAGTCCCACACCACGTTGCCGCTGTCGATCATCGCCTTGATCGCGCCCGGCGTCGGCTCGGCGCCCAGCACCGTGACCTTGAGGCCGCTGTCCTTGGTGAAGGGGTCGCCCCAGGCCTTGCCCCAGGCCGGCACGGCGTCGCCGCCGAAATTGACCACCACCACCTCCTGCGCCGCCGCCTTGGCCGGGCCGGAGACGAGCAGCGGCGCGACGCCGAGCGCGCCGAGCGCGGCCAGGAAGCTGCGCCGGTCGATGTGTCCGTCCGCGAACCGCTCCGCCGCGATGGCCGCGAGATCCGCGCGATACCGAGATGCCGTCATGTGATTGCCCCCTGTTTAGGCCGAGCTGTCGTCGGCTTCGTCTTCGATGAGCACGGTGGCCTCCGGCGCCCAACCGACCCAGGCGGCCGTGCCGAGGCCGAGATCCGGCGCCGCCTCCCAGGCGAAGCCGGTCGCGGTCAGCGGGCCGAAGGCATCGGTGCCGACCACCACCTGGCGGGTGGCGCCGAGATAAGCGATGTCGAGCACCCGCCCGGGCACCCGGTTGGCCATGTCGCGCGGCTCCTGCGCCGCGACCCGCAGCTTCTCCGGCCGCAGCGCCAGCAGCACGCCGCGGCCCTGAGGCGGCGTCGAAGCACCGCGATGCAGCACGGCGGCGCCGCCGGTCTCGAGCCGGATCAACTCGCCGTCGCGGCCGGCCATGCGGCCGGCAATGCAGTTGCTCTTGCCCAGGAACTCGGCGACGAAGCGGGTGCGCGGCTGCTCGTACAGCTCGTCCGGCGCGCCGGCCTGGACCAGCCGGCCGCGATTCATCACCGCCACCCGGTCGGCCATCGACAGCGCCTCATCCTGGTCATGGGTGACCAGGATGAAGGTGGCGCCGAGGTCGCGGTGCAGGGTCTTCAGCTCCAGCTGCATCTCGGCGCGCAGCTGGCGGTCGAGCGCGCCGAGCGGCTCGTCGAACAGGACAATGTCGGGGTCGAACACCAGGGCGCGGGCGACGGCGACGCGCTGCTGCTGGCCGCCGGACAGCTGCCTGGGGTGGCGATCGTCGAAGCCGTCCAGCCGCACCCGGGCGATGGCGCCGGCGACCTTCGTTGCAATCATCGCCCGCGACACGCCGCGGACCCGGAGCGGATAGGCGATGTTCTCGGCCACCGTCATGTGCGGGAACAGGGCGTAGCCCTGGAACACCATGCCGAAGTTGCGCTTCTCCGGCGGTATGGCGGTGACGTCGCGGCCATCGACCGCGATCCGGCCGGCGCTGGGCGCGACGAAGCCGGCGATCATCATCAGGAGCGTGGTCTTGCCGGAGCCGGAGGGGCCGAGCAGGGTCAGGAACTCGCCGCCCGGGATGTCGAGCGACACGTCGTCGACGGCGCGGACCGGGCCGTAGCGGCGCGACAGCCGGGTCAGCGCCAGGCCATGCGCCCTGGCGGCGGCCCGGGGGGCTTGCGATCGGTCGGCCCGCATCAGCATCGATCCTGCCTCCTGCGATCTTTTTCATTCTTGTGAAATCAGCGTGGCGGCGATGGCGGAGCCTGTCAAGAGCCGGAAAAGGCACAGACAGGCGGCATTCCTGGTTGCCTCCGAGGTCTCGGAGTCGCTCTCGCAGGCAAAGAAGCGGTTTCAATCCTGTGAAAATGAAACAGAAGCTCGGCCTGTCTGATGCGGCTTCATCGACGGAACGGCGCCGCGCCCCCATCTGAATCGGCATGCGCAGGCAGCAACCCGACCGGATCCTGAACCGGGTGACGATCCGGCCCGTCGCCGGCGACCAGCCGGGGATCGAGGCGCGGCTGCCCTATGACCGGGCCATGATGCAGCGGCTGATGGCGGCGTTCCCGCGCGCCCGCTGGCGCGAGGCGGAGGGGGTGTGGTTCATCCCCGGCACCACCGCCGAGCGCCGGCTGACCCGCTTTCTGGCCCAGCAGCTGCCGCCCGGCGGCGACCATGCCGACGCCAAGGGCCGCGACGCCCATGACTTCGACCCGATCGAGAGCCGCTATCTCGAGATCGGCGACGAGCTGCTGGTCCGAACCCCCTATTCCCGCACCGTGGTCGAGCAGATGCACGCCATCCCCTGGTCCTGGTGGGAGGCCGAGACGCGGACCTGGCACGTGCCGTTCCGGTCCTATGACGAGCTGTGGCGGCGCTGGCCCGAGATCGAGGCCGCGGCCCGCCGCAACGAGCCGGAGGAGCGCCGCAAGCGCCGGCTGGCCGAATGGACCCCGGAGCGGCAGCGCCGTGCCGCCATCCTGGCTACCGAGCGCCGTCGGCACCGCTATCCGGTGCTGGCCGGCGACCTGCCGCCGCCGGACCAGCCGGTGATGACGGAGCGGTTCGGCATGCTGGTGTTCACCGGGACCGACGGCGAGATCGCGGATGTCCCCGACCCGGCCGGCATCTACGCCCATGCCGACCCGGCGGCCGGCGACTATGTCTGGGTCCGCTGGCGCCGGCCGGCGCTGGAGGAGCTGATCGGCGTCTGGCCCGCCCGCGTGGAGGCCGGGCCGGCGGAGCGGACCCGCGGCTGGTGGCAGCCGACCCGCGAGGAGCTGCGCCAGGCCCGGCGGACCGCCCGAATCCGCGAGCGGTTGCAGGAGCGCCGCGGGACGAACCCGCAGGCGGCGGTGTGATTCCCCCAACCGTCATTGCGAGCGCAGCGAAGCAATCCATGCATCAGCTCGTGCGGGATGGAGGACCCGTACAATTTCGACCATCCGGTGGCGGCGCATGCGGCGCAGGAGGCGCGCGTGATCGCCCAGGCCGCGGGGCACAAGCCCCGACCCGACGCGCAGCTACGCCGCGCCGCCGGTGTTCCTGTTCGAGCCGCACCAGCCGGAGCAGTGCAACTTCAAGCCGCAGGTGATCCTGAACATCGACGAGGTGTGAGAGACCAAGTTCCAGGCCTTCCAGGTGCTGGCGGCGCAGAAGCATCTCTGGGACTACTACACCCGCGTCGCCCTGAACCGCGGCGTGCAGGGCGGCCGCAATTCGGGCCGGCCGATAACCTATGGCGAGGCGTATCAGCGCCTGTTCCCGGAAGCACTGGAGGTGCTGGCATGAAGCCCGTCGTCGTTCGCAACATCCGCCGGGTCGAGCCGGAGGTCGCCAGGCGCCTCGCCGAATGCGGCGTCTCGACCGTGCACGAGGCCATGGGCCGGGTGGGTCTGCTGAAGACCTATATGCGCCCGGTCTGGCCCGGTGCCGGGATCGCCGGCAGCGCCGTCACCGTGCTGGCCCAGCCGGGCGACAACTGGATGCTGCATGTCGCGGTCGAGCAGTGCCGGCCCGGCGACGTGCTGGTGGTGGCCTGCACCACCGACAACACCGACGGCATGTTCGGCGAGCTGCTGGCGACGTCGCTGCGCGCCCGCGGCGTGGCGGGGCTGGTGATCGATGCCGGCTGCCGCGACGTGAAGGCGCTGGCCGAGATGCGCTTCCCGGTCTGGTCGCGCGCTATCTCGGCCAAGGGCACAGTCAAGGCGACGCTCGGCAGCGTCAACGTGCCGGTGGTCTGCGCCGGCGCCCATGTCGTGCCGGGCGACGCGATCGTCGCCGATGATGACGGGATCGTCGTCGTGCCCCATGCGCAGGCGGCGGAGGTCGCGGCGCTGAGCGAGAAGCGCGTCGCCAATGAGGCGGAGAAGCGGGCCCGGCTCGCCGCCGGCGAGCTCGGCCTCGACATGTACAAGATGCGGGAGGCGCTCGCGGCAGCCGGGCTGACCTATGTCGACGAGTTGCCGGACTGATCCCATGTCACCCTAATTCTTCTGTCTCAGTCCAGGGGTGCAGTCCATCGCCGTCTGACGGCGGTTTCTCCGCTTCCGGTGCTCACGCACCAAATGTGCGCTGCGCTCCGGTTCTCGAGACCACCGCCAGCCGACTCACGCCAGTGCATTTCTAAACGGTCTCTGACGGCTGGCGGCCGCGCCGTCGAAAAACAAACTCATTGGTCTGTTTTTTGCCGACGCCATGGTCTATCTCTATGGATCCGCCCGGCGGCTTGGAGCCGTCTCGGCCTTGTGAGAGAGCATGGACAACGCCACCCGTTCGGAACGATCCCGCAATGCCGCCATCCAGGCGGCGCTCGCCATCATCGCCCGCGACGGTCCCGGGCGGCTGACGCTCGACGCCATCGCGCGCGAAAGCGGCATCAGCAAGGGCGGGGTGATGCACCACTTCCGCACCAAGGAAGCGGTGGTGACGGCCCTGCTCGAACACCTGACCGAGCGCTTCGGAAAGTTCACCCGGGAATACCTGGCCGAGATCGGCCCCGACAAGCCCGGCGCCATCCTGGAAGCGCAGATCGCGACGCTGCGCGAATCCATCGCCACGCCGCATTCGGCCTTCTTCGCCATCCTCGGCGCCGTGGCCGAGAACCCCGACCTTCTCTCGATCAACCGCGCGGCGGAGGCCGAGGCGCTCGAGGCCGTCAAGGCCGAGGCCGCCGATCCGGAGCTGGCGGTGCTGCGCTGGATGGCGGCCAGGGGCCTGCACATGACGACGCTGCTGGGAACCTGCCCCCTGTCCGCCGAGGAGCGCGACCGGCTGTTCGACCGCCTGATCGACGATGCGCGCTGGTCCGCCCTCGCGGAGACCGCGAAGCCGGCCTCCGCCCGCCCGTCTCGAAGCCGGTCGGCAGCCATCAAAAAAACCGACTAGACGGTTTGCAAATCCGGAAATCCGCTGTTATGGTGTCCTCACACGAGATCGAGAGGACGAGCCATGGCACAGCGCGCTCCGCACCCGGCAGGGGAACGCGGCATCGGCGGGACCGGAGGGCAACCGGCCGAGGAACGACAGAATGCCAAGCGCCTTCGTGTTGCCTCTCCCGCCGGACGCGGGAGAGGTCGGGCTCGCGCAGCGAGACCGGGTGAGGGCTGGCCCCGGCCTCGACAAACTCCCCTCACCCGGAGCCGCCTCGCGTCTCCGACCTCTCCCGCAAGCGGGAGAGGCAACGCGTT
>NZ_JASATH010000249.1:0-10225 GCF_038440215.1 Inquilinus sp. OTU3971
CTAGGGGGTCTGCAGGCGGCTCGCAGTTTCGCTCGACGGCTGCATCGTCCGGGCATCGTCGAGCGTCCAGGCCCGCGCCACCACCCGCGCTCCCGTTTCGCTGTAGGTCCGCGTCCCTCGGGGAGGCGGCCTGCTTGGCCGGGCCGCCGCGTCCGCGCTGCGGTGTTATGTGACCGAAGCCGCGGTCAGTGCAGGATCTGCTGCAGGAACCGCCGCGTCCGTTTGTGCTGAGGCGCCGAGAAGAAGGCGTCGGGCGCATTCGTTTCCACGATCCGGCCGCCATCCATGAAGATCACTCGGTCCGCGACCTGGCGGGCGAAGCCCATCTCATGGGTGACCACCAGCATGGTCATGCCCTCGGCCGCCAGCGCGACCATGGTGTCGAGCACCTCGCGAACCATTTCCGGGTCGAGGGCCGACGTCGGCTCGTCGAACAGCATGATCCCGGGGCTCATGCACAGGCTCCGGGCGATGGCGACGCGCTGCTGCTGGCCGCCGGACAGCTGCCCCGGATATTTCTGCGCCTGGTCCGGGATGCGGACGCGCTCCAGATAGTGCAGGGCGCGTTCCGCCGCCTCGCGGCGGGACAGGCCCGCGACCCAGATCGGCGCCAGGGTGCAGTTCTCCAGCACCGTGAGATGCGGGAACAGGTTGAAGTGCTGGAACACCATGCCGGTCCTGCGCCGGATCGCGTCGACCTGCTTCAGGTCGCGGCCCAGCTCCACGCCGTCCACGACGATGCGGCCCTGCTGGTGCTCCTCCAGCCGGTTGATGCAGCGGATCAGGGTGGACTTGCCCGACCCCGACGGGCCGCAGATGACGATCCGCTCGCCGCGCCGGACCGCGAGGTCGATGTCCTGCAGCACATGGAAGGCGCCGAACCACTTCTGGACGCCGGTCATCTCGACCGACGGCGGCTCGTGCGAGGTCAACGCTGGCATGGATACTCCGTTCAGTGGGCGACCTTGGCACGTCGCTCCAGGAAGTCGGCGAAGCGGGCGAAGCCGAAGGCGAGGGCGAAGTAGATCGCGCCGATGAAGAGGAAGGTCTCGGCCGCCGGCGACGGCCAGTCCGGATCGGCGAGGGCGGCCTTGCCGGAGCTGATCAGGTCGAACAGGCCGACGACCAGGACGAGGCTGGTGTTCTTGATCATCACGATGATGGTGTTGGCGAGTGCCGGGATCACGATGCGCAGCGCCTGCGGCAGGATGATCAGCCGCTGCCGCTGCCAATAGGACAGGCCGAGCGCCTCCGCCGCCTCATACTGGCCTTTCGGGATGGCCTGCAGGCCGCCGCGCACCACCTCTGCCAGATAGGCGGCGGCGAATACCGTCAGGGCGACGAGCGCCCGGACGAACTTGTCCGGCAGCAGGGAGTCCGGCAGGAACAGCGGCAGCATGATCGAGGCGACGAAGAGCAGGCTGAGCAGCGGCAGGCCCCGGATCGTCTCGATCGCCACGGTGCTGAGCAGCCGCACCGCCGGCATCCGCGACCGGCGCGCCAGGGCCAGCGCGATCGACAGCGGAAAGGCGATGCCAATCGCCACCACGGTCAGGATCAGCGTGACCGGAAGCCCGCCCCAGGACGAGGTCGGCACGCTGGCCAGCCCGAAGGTGCCGCCGAGCATCAGCAGAATCACCAGCGCCAGCGCCGCGGCCCAGGCCAGGACCAAGCGGCGGCCCCACAGCCGCGGCCAGACCGAGGCGACGAGCAGAACCAGGATGATCACGCAGACAAGGAGAGGCCGCCAGCGCTCGGCCGGTGGATAGATGCCGAACAGGATCTGGCCGGACTTGGCGGCGACGAAGCCCCAGCACGCCCCGGTGGCGGTCCGGCAGGCCTCCGGATTTTGCGGCGAGAACGCGGCGTCGAGGACGGCCCAGCGGACCAGTCCCGGGACGGACCAGATCAGGATGACGGCGAAGAGGGCCGTCAGGCCGGCGTTCAGCGGTGTCCCGAGCAGCAGCCTCGCCCAGGCCGCGAGGCGCGAGCCGCGCTTCGGATGCGGGGCGGACGGGTCGTCGATGGTGGAGATCATCGTGGTCATGTCTCAGCGCTCCACCAGCGCGATCCGACGGTTGTACCAGTTCAGCAGCAGCGACAGGGTCAGGTTGACGGCGAGATAGCCCGCCAGGATGATCGCCACGCCTTCGAGCGCATGGCTCGACTTGTTGATCACCGTGCCCATGATGGCGAGAAAGTCGGGATAGCCCACCGCGATGGCGAGCGTGCTGTTCTTGACCACGTTGATGTACTGGCTGGTCAGCGGCGGCATGATGACCCGCAGCATCTGCGGGATGACGATCAGGCGCAGGATCTGGCCGCGCCGGAGGCCGAGCGCGCGGGCAGCCTCCCATTGCCCCTTGGCCACCGACAGCACGCCGGCGCGCACGATCTCGGCGACGAAGCCGGTGGTGTAGAGGGTGAGGCCGATGACCACCGTCGTCAGCTCCGGGGTCAGCTCGAAGCCGCCGCGGTAGTTGCCGCGCTCGAAGCGGGGCCAGTCCACGGCGGCGGAGATGTCGGCGGCCAGTAATGCGGCGATTGTCACCGCCGCCGCACCGAGGAGCAGGGCCCGGCGCACCGGCTTCGTGATGCGGGTGAGCGAGGCCAGCGCCGCCAGCGCCGCGGCGGCCAGCACCAGTGCCGCCGGGCTTGGGATTGCCAGCGACAGGGCCGGCAGCATCAGGCCGCGCATCGACAGATAGGCACCGGGCGCCAGGGTGAGCGCCGCGTCGACCGGCGGGAGCACCCGCCACCACAGCGAGTAGAGGAAGAACAGCAGCACGATCGGCGGCGTGTTGCGCGCCACCTCGACCCAGACACGGCAACTGCCCGACACGAGCGGGTTGGAGCTGAGCCGCCCGATCCCGACCACGAGGCCCAGCACGGTGGACAGCAGCACCACCAGGACCGAGATGAAGACGCTGTTGGCCAGCCCGACGAGGACCGCCCAGGCGTAGGAATCCTGGGGCCGGTAGCGCAGCAGGCTCTCGGAGATGACGAAGCGGGACGGCAGCGACAGGAAGTCGAAGCCGATCGGGATGCCGCGAGCCTTCAGGTTCGCCGCCGTCGTCTGCACGACCAGCAGGACCAGCGCTCCGACGGCGGCGAGCAGGAGGACCTGGACAAGTCGCACCCGGTATCGTTGGTCCCTCAGCATGGCTCCTCGCTTTGCGGGGTCGAATGCGAAACGGAGGGGGCCGCGCGGCGACGGCCCTTGCCGGGCGATCAATCCCAAGGGAAGGGAAAGTTCACGCCGCCGTCGCGGTAGAGGGCGTTCATGCCGCGCGGAACCTTCAGGGGGCTGTTGGCGCCCAAGTTGCGATCCCAGATCTCGGCATAATTGCCGACCTGTTTGATCACGTTGTGGGCCCATTTGTCGTCGAGGCCGATCGCCTTGCCGAACCCCGGCTCCTGTCCCAGGACGCGCGTGATCTCGGCGTCGCCCGACGCCAGCTTCTCGTCGATATTAGCCTGGGTGATGCCCTTGCTCTCAGCCCACAGCAGGGCGTTGAAGGTCCAGCGGACGATGTTGAAGAGCTGGTCGTCGCCATAAGCGATCGCGACGCCGTTCGGCTCGGTGCCCTTGCCCATGACGATGATGTCGTGCTCGGCCGGGTTCTTGGCGACCGTCGCGCGCTGCCCGGCGGCGGCCGTACCGTCGGTGACGTAGGAGTCGCAGCGGCCGGCGAAATAGGCGTCCCGCGCCTGGATCGTGGAGTCGAAATAGACCTTCTTCATCTCGATGCTGAATTCCTCCTCGGTCTCGAGGACGGCTTTCTCGGTCAGGCTGCCGCCGCCCTGCAGGCAGACGGTCAGGCCGTCGAGCTGCTTCTTGTCCGTGATGTTCGCGGCCTTGCGGACCAGCAGCCCGTCATTGTCGTAGAGCGTGATGGCGACGAAGCGGACCGCCATATCGCGGGTGTAGGTGATGGTCGAGGTCCGGGACAGGAAATCGATCTCGCCGGTCTGCACGGCCGGCAGCCGCTGCGCCGCATTGAGCGGCACGAACCGGATCTTCTCCCGGTCTCCCAGTATGGCGACCGCGAAGGCGCGGCAGATGTCGGTGTCGAAGCCGCGCCACACACCCTGCTCGTCGGGGCGCGAGAGACCCGGCACGCCCTGGCTGCCGCTGCAGACGACATAGTCGCGGTTCTTGATCTTGTTCACCACGGTCTGCGCCGAGGCGCCGGTGGTGCCCAGCGCGAGGGCCGCCAGCCCCGCGGCCGCCGTGACCGTCAGACGTGACATCAAGACTTGCCTCCTCATGTTTTTCTCCCGTGTTCGATGGGTGAGAACCGCCCCTTAGACGTCTTCCCCGACCAGCCGGTTCAGGTGTTCTGCCGGCGGCTCCTATTTTTCGCTGTGTCAGGTCTCGGTGGAGATCTCCGCGAAGAACCGGTCGAGATCAGCCAGGAGATCGGCGACGTCCTCGAGGCCGATCGACAGGCGGATCAGCTGACCGTCGGGCAGCCAGGACAGGTCCGTGCGCCCCTTGCGTGGGTCGCTTGGGGCGACCAAGCTGTGGGCGCCGCCCCAGCTGGCGCCGATCTTGAACAGGCGCAAGGCCTGGAAGGCGCGGTCGAGCACACCGGCGTCGACCCGGCGGATCACGACCGAGAACACGCCGGCGGCGCCGCTGAAGTCCCGCCGCCAGGTCTGGTGCCCGGGATGGCCAGGCCGGGCCGGGTGCAGGATCTGCAGCACCTCCGGCCGGTCCAGCAGCCAGTCGACGACGTCGAGGGCGCTGCGTCCGGAGTGGCGCAGGCGCAGCGGCAGCGTCTTCAGGCCGCGGGCGCAGAGGAAGGCGTCGTCGGCACCGACACCGAGCCCGAGCATTCGCGAGACATCCTTGAGGCGGCGGAACAGCGCCTCGTCGCGCACGGCCGCCGATCCCATGATCAGATCCGAATGGCCGCTGGCGTATTTCGACAGGGACTGGACCGAAATGTCGGCGCCATGGGCGAGGGGGCTGAACAGGATCGGCGTCGCCCAAGTGTTGTCGGCGGCGACCAGCACGCCGGCGGCATGAACGGTCGCCGCGATCACCGGGACATCCTGCACCTCGAAGGTCGCGGAGCCGGGGGATTCCACCCAGACCAGCCTGGTCCGGCGGTCGATCAGCCGGGCGATTCCCTCTCCGATCATGGGGTCGTATAGCGTCGTGGTGATGCCGAGCGGCTGCAGCAGGCGGTCCGCCGCCGCCCGCGCCGGGCCATACATCGATTGCGGCATCAGGATCCGGTCACCGTGCGCGGCGCAGGCCAGCGATGCCAGGACGATCGCCGACTGGCCCGAGGGCGTGACGAGGGCGCGGGCGGCGCCCTCCAGGGCGGCGATCTGGTCCTCCAGGCCGCGGGTCGTCGGGGTGCCGTAGAGCCCATAGGAATAGCCGTCATAGAGCCGGTCGTGGCGGCGCTCGAACGCCGCCACGCTGTCGAAGGTCACGGTCGACACGTGGTGGACCGGAGGAACGAGACTCTCGAATTCGGCAGCATCCGGCGCCGGCGGGTGCACGTGACGGGTATCGTTGCGCATGAAGCTCCCTTTCCCTGCCTGAAAGGAAAGCACGGGCGCGGACTTGCCATCCATGACCGCAGTGAGCAAGGTCCATTCAAATATGATATGAGTGGGCCGTGAACATGAGGGATCTTGAGATCTTCCATGCGGTGATGACGACCGGCGGCGCCGGCCGTGCCGCCGAGCTGCTGGGCACCTCGCAGCCGACCGTGAGCCGCGCCATCGCCGGCCTCGAGAAGAGCGCCGGCTTCCCGCTGTTCCAGCGCATCCGCGGCAAGCTGGCGCCGACCCGCGAAGGCCAGCTGTTCTTCGCCGAGCTGTCGAAGAGCCTCGTTGGCCTCGACCGGCTGCGTCAGGCCGCGGCCAGAATCCGCGAGGTCGGCGAGGGATCGCTGCGCATCGCGACCCTGGCGGCCATGGGCCAGATCCTGGTGCCGCGGGCGGTGGCCCGGTTCCTGGACCAGTATCCGGGAGTCCGGGTGTCGCTGCAGGTCCGCACCTCCTCGGTCGTGCGCGATCTGGTCGCGTCGGGGCAGGTGGACCTCGGCCTCGCGGCGGACGAGATTGACACCAGCGGTGTCCATGCCGGCATCTTCGCGTCGCCGCGCGCTGTCTGCATCCTGCCACTGTCTCATCCGTTGGCGACACGGTCCAGGATCGAGGTGGCGGATCTCGACCGGGAGCGGCTGGTCGCGCTGGCGCCCGACGACACGGTGCGGAAGGCGATCGACCGCATCCTCGCGGCCGCCGGGGTGGAACCGCGGATCGTCGTCGAGACACCGTTCTCGGCCACCGTCGCCGCCCTGGTCGCGGAAGGGGCCGGAATCGGCTTGATGAATCCGTTCTCGATTGACCGGGACCTCCGGTCGCGCCTGGCGATCCTGCCGTTTGAGCCGGCAGTGCATTTCCGGGCGCTGATCTTGCACCCACCGGGATCGGCCGAATCCCGGCTGACGAGCGCATTCCGGGCCTCCCTCTACGCCGTCCGGAACAGCTTCGTGGCGTCTTGACGACGGGGCCGGATCGTCCCGTCACCCCCATCCGATCGTGAGGCCGGCCAGGACGGCATAGCGAGCAGTCTTCGCGATTGCGACCAGCAGCACGAACGTGCCGAAGGGCTCGTGCAGGACGCCGGCGGCCAAGGCGGATAGAGATCGGCGAGAAGCAGACTCGCCAGGGCCGCCTCGGATTGCAGCGGCAGGATGGTCGCCGCGGCGAAGGCGGCCAGGAACAGGCCGGCACAGGCGGCGAGATCCGGCATCGGTCGCGGCGGTGCGGTCGGGGAAGCGCCCGGGCGTTAGACCGGGCGCGGCCACTCGGTGTGCCGCCCGTCGATCACGAAAGCATGCTCGTGGCGATGTCCGCCCGGGACCGGAACCGCGTCCTCGAGATGCGGATCGTCCGGGGCGAGATCCTCATGCACATGCGGGATGCTGTCCGGGTCGCTGGTCGGCCAGATCCGGACCGCCAGCAGGGTGGCGGCGACCGCGATGGCGCCGAGGACGACGAAGGTCCAGTCCAAGCCGACCGATGTCCCGAGCCACCCGGCCAGCGGATAGGTGATCAGCCAGCAGGCATGCGACAGGGCGAACTGCGCGGCGAACACGGCCGGCCTGTCCTCGGGATTCGCCGACCGCCGCAGCAGTCGGCCGGCCGGGGTCTGGGACAGCGAATAGCCGAGGCCGAGCACGAACCAGAGCGGCAGCAGGGCGCCGTAGCTGGGCACCAGGCTGCCGACGAACAGGCCCAGCGCCATCAGGCCGGTCCCGAACAGCATCGCGACCCGATCGGGGATCCGCTGTAACAGGCGCGGCAGCAGCAGCGCCGCCGCCATCGAGCCGGCGCCGAACGCCGCAAGGGCGACCGCGGTGGCGCGCTGGCTGAGCCCGAACCCGGCCTGCACCAGGACGACCGTGTTGACGATCACCATCGAGCTCGCCGCGGCGACCGCCAGGCTCAGCGCGAGCAGCCCGCGCAGCCGCGGCGTCCGCAGGTAGACGCGCAGGCCGCGCGTGGTGCGGTCGTAAATCCCGCGCCGCTCGGCGGCCATTGCCGCGGGCAGCACGACCGAGACGACGAGGGCGGCGGAGCAGAGGAAGCCGACCACGGTTCCGGCGAACAGGGTGTGGAAGCTGATCACGGTCAGCAGCGCCGCGGCAAGCATCGGGCTGACCACGCTTTCAAGGTCGTAGGCCAGGCGCGAAAGGGAGAGCGCGTTGGTGTAGTCGGCCTCGTCCGGCAGAACGTCGGGGATCGTCGCCTGGAAGGTGGGGGTGAAGGCGGCCGAGGCGGACTGGAGGACGAAGATCAGGACATAGACCTGCCACACGTCGGTGACGAAGGGCAGCGCTATGGCGACGGCGGCGCGGATCAGGTCGAGGCCCACCAGCATCGTCCGCCGCGGCAGCCGGTCGGCGAAGGCCGCGGCGATCGGCGCGACGCCGACATACGCGATCATCTTGATCGCCAGCGCCGTGCCCAGGACGGCGCCGGCATCCGCGCCGGCAAGGTCATAGGCCAGCAGGCCCAGGGCCACCGTCGCGAGCCCGGTGCCGACGAGGGCGATCACCTGGGCCAGGAACAGGTGGCGGTAGGTGCGGTTGGCGAGAACCTTGAGCATGCTGTCGCCCTAGACCAGTTGGATCAGGCCCGAATAGCCGACATAGAGCCCGACCAGGATGATGATGGCACTGGCCAGGAAGGGCAGCTTGGTCATCACCGCATCGAAGCCCGGCCACCGCTTGGAGGCGTGGCGGACGCCCCACGCTGCAACCGTGCCGGAGGCGAGCAGGGTGAGCGCCAAGCCGACGCTGAAGCACAGCACCATGATGATGCCCAGCCAGAACTTCTGCAGCTGGAGGCAGAGCAGCAGCACGGTGACCGCGGCGGGGCAGGGGATCAGCCCGCCGGTCAGGCCGAACAGGGCGATCTGCCCGGTGGTCACGGTGCGCCCGGCGAAGCGGTGGCGGATCTGCTCGGCATGAGCACGGGCATGTGCGTCCCCGGCATCGAGGCCGGCGAAGTCGTGCGAATGCTTGTGGTCGGCATCGTCATGGCCGTGGTCGTCGCGATGCGCCGCGCCCCCATGGCTGTGCTCATGGTCATGGTGGTGGTCATCATGCCCGTGATCATGGCCCGCATGGCTATGACCATGGTTGTGATCGTGGCCGTGACCATGGCTGTGGGAGTGGCCGTGATCATGGCCATGGTCGTGCCCGTGATCGTCGTCGGTGAAGCGGACCGGATAGCTGTGGGCATGGTCGCCATGGGCGATGGCGACGGTGGCGACGAATTCGTGCGGCTCAGGGATCACGTCGACGGATTCGAGATGGGTGCCGCGATTGGCCAGCTCGAACACCTGCCGCGTGCCGCCCGGCCGCAAGGTCTCGATCACGACGGAATCGCCGGCGGGGATCGGCGCCGGCTTGCCGCGATTGTCCTGAAACCGCAACTGGAACCGCGGCGGCACGCCATCTTCCTGGATCGACATCTCGACCAGCCCGTGACCGGTGTCGATCCGGCGCCAGCCGGCGGGAGGTGCGGTCTTGGCCCGCTGATCCTGCCAGGTGCGGAACGCCATCCACAGCGCGACCCCGATGATGATCACGGCGGAACCGAGCTGGAAATACGGCTCGGTCGCCTCGGCGCCCCATTGCGGGCCATAGGTCAGCGCCAGCAGGGCGACGATCCAGACGATCGCAGTGTGCGAGATGGTCGCGGTGATTGCCAGCAGGGCGGCCTGCCAGAAGGTGCCGCGGATGGCGACGATGAGGGCCGCCATCATGGTCTTGGAGTGACCCGGCTCCAGCCCGTGCAGGGCGCCGAGCAGGATGGCGCTGGGGATGAACAGCCAGGCCGCGGTGGCGCTCTGCTGTACCAGTTCGGCGAAAGGCGTCATGACCCGTTGTCCCGCGGAGGAGAAGCTGTTTTCGCCATATACTCTCCAGGGGTATAGTATCAACAGGCAATGATAGCGGCCTCCCATCCACCTTGCGTTGAAGTCGGCGCGGAGCATCCTGTAAGGCTAGATTGATGACAGTGACGGTCGTTCCATCAGGAGATCAGAGCATGGCCGCCCGAAAGGGGTCTGCAACCGCGGAAGCAATCAGCGAGACCGCGACGACACCGCACGGCCTTCACCACTCCCACAAGGAAGTGGTCAGCCGGATGAACCGGGCGGCCGGGCAGGTCCGGAACATCGTCGCCATGATCGAGGCGCAGCGGAGCTGCCTCGACATCGCCCAGCAGATGCATGCGGTCGAAGCGGCCATCAGATCCGCCAAGAAGACGCTGATCAAGGACCACATTGATCACTGCCTGGACGCGGCCGCGGAGGTGACGGGCCCCGATCGCCGCACGGCGATGGCGGAGTTCAAGGAGATCACGAAGTATCTCTGAACGGTCTTTGCCCGCCCTGGAACAAGCCGGACCGGACCGATCCGGTCAGATATCGGTAAGGGGCCTACGGACGGCGACGCGGGAGGCATGGGCGGCGGCCGCTTCCATGGCGAGGGCTACGGCCAGGACGGCGGCTCCGGCTGGACCCTGCAGACTTGGTCGGAGCGGCATGGCCGGCTCATGATCCAATGGCGGCGGACCACACCCCCTGCCTTGCCGGCGGCGTGCCCATCCTGGCGCTCGACCGGGCGATCCGGAGTGCGGAGGAAGGCATTGTCACTGGAACTTTGACGCGGTGAGCCGC
>NZ_JASATH010000250.1:0-10139 GCF_038440215.1 Inquilinus sp. OTU3971
GGGGGGGGGGGCGCCCCCCCTCCGGGGGGGGCGGGGCTGATTTTTTGCTTCCCCCCCCCCGCCCGGGGCGCCCCGGGCCGGGCGCCGCCGGCTGTCTGCGCCAGGCATCACGCCCGCCCGCCGTGCCGGGCTTCTTCCAGCGGCGTAGCTCGGTCGTCGATTGCGTAGCCTCTGCCGCAAGCGATCTTTCAGAACGCTCACTCTCGCCGTCATTGCGAGGGGGCGAAGCCGACGAAGCAATCCATCGGTCCGCTCGTGCTGCTGCCTGGATTGCTTCCCCCGGCTCAAGGCCGGGGTTGCAATGAGGGGGGGAAATTCCAAAAAGGGCTTGCTTGCGCGAGAGGCAATGCAACAAGCCTTCACCCCGGCAGCCTGTCTCAGGCTCTCGGCCCGCCCGCCACCAGGTTGAACGGTTTGCCCTGCTGGAAGGCGTCGATCAGGTCGATCAGCTGGTCGGCCAGGGCCTGCATGGCGCCGCGGCCGGCCCAGGCGACATGCGGGGTCAGGATGAAGTTCGGCAGGTCCAGGAGCCGCATCAGCGGCGCGTCGGCCGGAGGCGGCTCCGGCATCGCCACGTCGAAGCCGGCGCCGCCGATGCGGCCGGCCCGCAGCGCCTCGGTCAGCGCCGCCTCGTCGACCAGCCCGCCGCGGGCGGTGTTGATCAGCAGGGCTTCGGGCTTCATCCGGGCGAACTCGGCGGCGCCGATCAGGCCGCGAGTCTCCGGCCGCAGCGGGCAATGCAGCGAGATCACGTCGCTGGTCGCGATCACCTCGTCGAACGGAACGCGGCCATCGGCGGGCGTGGCATCGCCTTTGCGGCCGGCGAAGACGACATCCATGCCGAAGGCCCGGCCGATCGTGGCGACGGCATTGCCCAGCGACCCGCCGCCGATCAGCCCCAGCCGGGCGCCGTGCAGGTCCAGCACCGGGTGGTCGAAGAAGCAGAACTGCTTCGCCTCCTGCCAGCGCCCGGCCTCGACCGAGCGGCGATAGGGCAGGAGCGAGCGGCGCAGCGCCAGGATCAGGGTGAAGACATGCTCCGGCACCGTGTGCACGGCATAGCCGCGGATGTTGCAGACGGCGACGCCGTGCCGGTCGCACCAGGCGGTGTCGACGCAGTCCGTGCCGGTGGCGGCGACCGCGATCAGCCGCAGCTCCGGCAACTGCTCCAGCACCGGCTCGCGCAGCGGCACCTTGTTGATCACGGCGATTCCGGCGCCGCGCAGCCGCTCCGGCACCTGCTCCGGCGCGGTCCGCTGGTGCTCCTCCCAGCGATGCGGAAAGGCGGGCGGGCGCAGCCGGATCGCCGGCGCCAGGGTCTCGCGGTCGAGGAAGACGATCTTCGGTTCGGGCGGCAGCGTCATGGTCGGCCTCGCAGGGATTTGCCGCCAGCATGCCGATCCCGGCGCGGCCGGCCAGTCCGATTGCGACATCGCCAATCTTGAGCGTGACTTGGCGTTTGGCGGGCCTGCGACATCACAGGTCGCGGCTGGATTAGCCTCGAACCGGCCCCGCCCGGACACTCTCGTTAGGATGGCCGTATGAGCCCGCAGGGAGCGGTTCGAGCGATGAAGTCAACAGCGCGCGTGGTGGTGATCGGCGGCGGCGTGGTGGGCGTGGGCACGCTCTATCACCTGGCCAAGAAGGGCTGGACGGACGTCGTCCTGATCGAGCGCAGGGAGCTGACCTCGGGCTCGACCTGGCATGCCGCCGGGCTGCTGCCGCTGTTCAACATGAGCTACTCGGTCGGGCAGATCCACAAGCACTCGGTCAAGCTCTACAATTCGCTCGAGGCCGAGACCGGCCAGCATGTCGGCTTCCGCCAGGTCTCCAACATCCGCCTCGCCCGGACCAGGGACCGCTGGGACGAGTTCATGTACTACAAGGGCGTGGCCGACACGATCGGCATCAAGGTCAATATCCTGACCCCGGCCCAGGTCAAGGAGATCTGGCCGCTCTGCGAGACCGACGGCATCATCGGCGCGATCCAGCATCCGGATGACGGCTACATCCAGCCGGCCGACCTGACCCAGGCCTTCGCCAAGGGTGCCCGGGCGATGGGGGCGGAGATCCACCGCTTCACCACCGTGACCGGCATCGAGCAGACCCCGTCCGGCGAATGGCTGGTCAAGACCGACAAGGGCGACATCACCTGCGAGCATGTGGTCTCGGCCTCCGGCAACTTCGCCCGCCGCACCGGCGCCATGGTCGGGCTCGACATCCCGGTGATCCCGGTCGAGCACCAGTACATCGTCACCGAGCCGCACCCGCTGGTGCAGGAGCGGCAGCGCCAGGGCCTGCCGGAGATGGGCGTGCTGCGCGAGGCCGACAGCTCCTGGTACCTGCGCGAGGAGGCCGGCGGCTTCATCCTCGGCCCCTACGAGCCGGGCGCGCCCTGCTGCTATGTCGACGGCCCGGACGAGCAGTCGGAATACGAGCTGTTCCAGGAGGATCTGGAGCGGATCGCGCCGCATATCGAGACCGCGATCGCCCGCGTGCCCGCCTTCGGCGAGGTCGGCGTCAAGAAGGTCTACAACGGCGCCATCGCCTACACCCCGGACGGCAGCCCGATCATCGGCCCGGCCTGGGGGCTGAAGAACTTCTGGCTGAACGAGGGCCACAGCTTCGGCGTCACCGCCGCCGGCGGCGCCGGCTGGCAGCTGGCCGAGTGGATCGTCGAGGGCGAGCCGTCGATCGACATGATGGGCGTCGACCCGCGCCGCTTCGGCCCCTACGCCTCGCGCGGCTACCTCAAGGCCAAGAACGAGGAGGCGTACCGCAACGTCTTCACCGTCCACTACCCGGACGAGGAAAGGGCGGAGGCGCGGCCGCTGAAGCGGGCGCCCTGCTACGACCGGATGAAGGCGCTGGGCGCCGTGTTCGGCACCGTCTATGGCTGGGAGCGGCCGAACTGGTTCGCGCCCGAGGGCTACGAGCTGACCGAGGCGGAGCTGAACAAGCCCGACACGCTGGTCAACGAGAACCATGCCCCGGTGGCGCCGGGCGAGAAGATCCGCGAGAAGTGGAGCTTCCGCCGCTCCAACTACTTCGAGTTCGTCGGCCGCGAGGCCCGGCATGTGCATGAGAAGGTCGGCCTGCTCGACATGTCGGCCTTCGCCAAATACACGGTCTCCGGGCCGGGCGCGGCGGCCTGGCTGGACGGCATCGTCGCCAACCGCGTGCCGAAGAAGCCGGGCCGCATGACCCTGGCGCATCTGCTGTCGAAGAACGGCGGCGTGCGGTCGGAGTTCACCATCTACTGCGAGGGTCCGAATCGCTATTACCTGGTCGGTGCCGGCGCCTTCGAGCGGCATGACTGGGACACGCTGCAGAAGCTGCGGCCGCGCGACGGCTCGGTCGAGCTGCAGAAGATCACCACCCAGACCGGCGTCTTCGTCCTGGCCGGCCCGAGCTCCCGTGCCCTGCTGCAGAAGCTGACCGACACCGACCTGTCGACCGCCGCCTTCCCCTGGCTGTCGGGCAAGCCGATCAATGTCGGCATCGCCCAGGCCCAGGCGCTGCGCGTCAACTTTGTCGGCGAGCTGGGGTGGGAGCTGCATCACCCGATCGAGATGCAGAACACCATCTTCGACCTGCTGATGGACGCCGGCCGCGAATTCGACCTGAAGCCCTTCGGCATCCGGACGATGGATTCGCTGCGGCTGGAGAAATCCTACCGGCTGATCCCGCGCGAGCTGTCGATCGAGTATTCGGCGCTGGAATCGGGACTCGACCGGTTCGTCCACCCGAACAAGGGCGACTTCATCGGCCGCGACGCGCTGGTGGCCTGGCGCGAGCGCGGCTTCAGGAACCGCTTCGTCACCCTGGAGGTGCTCGACGTCACCGATGCCGATGCCCGCGGCAACGAGCCGATCACCAAGGGCGGCGAGCTGGTCGGCCGCTGCACCTCGGGCGGCTATGGCTGGCGGCTCGGCAAGTCCCTGGCCCTGGCCATGGTCCGGCCGGATCTCGGCGAGATCGGCACCGAGCTCGACGTCAGCATCCTCGGCAAGCCGCACCGCGCCATGGTGATCGAGGAATCGCCCTTCGACCCGAACAACGAGCGCCTGCGGGCCTGATCATGCGTCCGGCCGGTGGATCAGGGGCGGAACGGCTCCAGGTCCAGCCGGCCGGCGCAGTCGGTCACCAGCAGGTGGCCGGGCGGCACCTGGTGCCAGTGGCCGAAATCGCCGTCCAGCGGCTCCGACACGATCAGCCGCTGGCCGTCATCGGCGCAGTAGAACAGCGAGGGCGGCGTCTCGTCCGTGGCGTAGCGCACGGTCCAGACGCTGCAGCCGTCACTCAGCGCCGCGGTGATGCGGAACGGCTCGTCGATCGCCGCATCCGCCATGGCCTCGCCGATCGCCGCGGCGGTGCGGCGCAGCGCCCCCGCCGGATCGGTCTCCAGGCCGAAGCCGAACAGGGCCAGGAAGATCAGCTCGCTGTCGGTGGTGCCGCCGCGATGTGGGTACAGATCGTCCGGGATCAGCGCGTCCAGTCGGCGCCGGATCCGGTCGTAGCCGCCGATCTGGCCGTTGTGCATGAACAGCCAGCGCCCCTGGCTGAAGGGGTGGCAATTGGCCCGGCTGGTCGCGGTGCCGGTCGAGGCCCGGACATGGGCGAAGAATGTGCTGGCCCGGATCTGGTGCGCCAGGCTCTTCAGGTTGGGGTCGGCCCAGGCCGGCAGGATGTCGCGGTACAGTCCGGGCACCGGCCGCTCGCCGTACCAGCCGACGCCGAAGCCGTCGCCATTGGTCGCCACCACCGCCTTGCGGGCCCGCAGGCTCTGCGCGATCAGCGAGAATTCGGGCTCGAACAGCAGCGTCTCGAGGAAGATCGGGGCGCCCGAATAGCTCAGCCAGCGGCACATGATCGACTCGTCAAACCCGGAGTTGTGACGTGGAATACCCCGGCGCGAGGCCGGCGTCACGCCCGCTTGGCATTCCGGCAACAGATCCCGGCGAATCGTGTCGCGAAGCCGAAAACTTTCGATGTCATCCTCCAATTGGGGGATGCATAGTTTAGGCTGTGAGCGCAAAGTTTATTCGCGTGTGCGGCGAGCTTCCTGTGGGGGGATGGTTAGCGTGGCCTTTGATGAGGCGATTGCGGACCGGCAGCTTCGGACGGTCTATCGGATCTGGGCGCGGCTCGCGGCGCGAGGGCGTCTTCCGGCTTGCGACGACATGATCTTCGCCAGCCTCAGCCGGCTGCCTCCGCCGATCCTGCTGTGGGCCTGGATGCCGTGCGAGGGAACGTTCCGCTTCGCTTTGGACGCCCAGGGTGCGGGGCTGCCGTCGGACCGGAATCTGCCCGGGCGGCCGCTGGAGGAGCTGTGCAGCGGCGAGCGCCACGACGCCATACGGCGCGGGCTGATGTCGGTCCAGCTCTCCGAGCGGCCGATCTATGCCGAATTTGCGCTGTCGGACGGCCTCGACAGCGTCCGCAAGCGGACCCTGCTGCTGCCGCTCTCCGACGCCACCGACGACCTCTCCTACGTGCTGATGCTGGTCGCCACGGTCTGGCCGGTGGATGCTTCGGTGCAGCAGCGGATCGACGGCTGCGCCGATGTCCGGGTGCATGTCCTCAGCCAGATCACCGACGAGGTGCCGGCCTATTGGGGCGACCCCCAGCCGGAGATCGATCCGGCCGAGTTCCCGTCGCTCCTGACCATCATCTGAGAGCTGCGGCGCGGCTCAGCGCCATCCCAGCGAGCGCTCCGCGGCCGAGGCCACCTGGCGGGAGGCGAAGTGCGCCTCCTCGTCCCGCTCCCGGCTGCACCACCAGGCGCCGACGGCGAGGCCGACGGAAGGGCCGATGACGGCCCAGACGACCAGAAAAGCTGTCATCATCACATCATTCTCCCGCTCACCCAGACGGGTGAACATCGGGATCGGTTCCCGGCCATATCGGCCGACACCCAAGATATGGGCAGGCCGACGCCAAGGAACAATCACTTGGGTTTCAGTGTCACCGGCCTGAACGACGCAGCGGTCGGGCCGACGATTGGTGGTCGGATGCTGGCGGGAAGCGGATGCGCGCCGCCAGCATGGGCCTAGGTCACGTTCCGGTTTTGCGCCTCGGGTCCGGGGCCGGCAATATAATTTTCGTTAAGGTTGGTGAAAGGATCCCGATGGCTCTGGCGGGCCATCCGGCCGCCAACCAATATTAATCCGAATTAATGGCGTCGAAACAGGAGGTTAAAGGCCGGCACCCCATCTTCATACCACACGCCGGCCAATCGCGTCGGCGCCTTGGACAGTGGTGGAGATGATGCAGATGAAGACCCCCTTCGGTTCCGACGATCGCGGCCCGCGGACCGGCCTGCGCCGGATGACGGCGGCGTTGCTGCTCGGCACCGCGCTGATCGGCGTGCCGGTCGGGGCCGTCCTGACCTTCGACCGTCCGGCCGTGGCCCAGAACCAGGCCGAGGCGCAGACCTCGATCGTCCCGGCCGCCCCCGGTTCCTTCGCCGGTCTGGTGCGCCAGGTGACCCCGGCCGTGGTCAACGTCTCGACCACCGAGCGTCCGTCGGCGTCGCAGCAGATGGCCGACCAGGATGATGAGGGCGGCCAGATGCAGCGGCAGTTCCCGCCCGGCTCGCCCTTCGACCAGTTCTTCAAGCGCTTCTTCGACGAGCAGCAGCCGGGCCGCCGCGGGCCCCGTGGCGGTGGCGGCGACGACGGTGGCCAGGTCGTCCATGGCGCCGGCTCCGGCTTCATCATCGACCCGGCCGGCTACATCGTCACCAACAACCATGTGGTGAAGGACGCCGACAACATCACCGTCACCCTCAATGACGGCACCGTGATCCCGGCCAAGGTCGTGGGCACCGACGAGAAGACCGACCTCGCTTTGCTCAAGGTCGACACCGACAAGAAGCTGACCGCGGTCGAATGGGGCGACAGCGATGCCGCCCAGGTCGGCGACTGGGTCGTGGCCGTCGGCAACCCGTTCGGCCTCGGCGGCAGCGTCACGGCGGGCATCGTCTCGGCCCGCGGCCGCGACCTGCATTCCGGCCCGTTCGACGACTTCCTGCAGATCGACGCGCCGATCAACCGCGGCAATTCGGGCGGCCCCAGCTTCGACACCAGCGGCAAGGTGATCGGCATCAACAGCGCGATCTACTCGCCCTCGGGCGGCTCGGTCGGCATCGGCTTCGCCATCCCGTCGAACCTGGCCAAGACCGTGATCGCCCAGATCCGCGAGCATGGCAGCGTCCAGCGCGGCTGGCTCGGCGTGCAGATCCAGCAGGTGACGCCGGAGATGGCCGAGGCCCTCGGCCTCGACAAGGCCAAGGGCGCGCTCGTCGCCGACGTCCAGGACGACAGCCCGGCGCTGAAGGCCGGCCTGCATCAGGGCGACGTGATCACCTCGTATGACGGCAAGCCGGTGAACCAGCTCTCCGACCTGCCGCGCCTGGTCGCCGACACCACCGCCGGCAAGACCGTGCCGGTCGAGGTGCTGCGCAACGGCAAGACCGAGAGCATCTCGGTCGAGATCGCCAAGCTGCCGGCCTCGCAGGAGAAGGTCGCCAGCGCCGACGAGAACGGCCCGGCGGTCGACGACCAGCTCGGCCTGTCGCTCTCGGCCCTGACCCCGAAGGTGCGCCGCGAGTTCAGCGTGCCGGACGAGATCGAGGGCGTGCTGGTCACCGGCATCCGCGACGACGGCCCGGCGCGCGAGACCGGCGTCGGCCCCGGCGACGTCATCGTCCGGGTCGGCAGCGAGGCGGTGAAGACCCCGTCCGAGGTCGCCAAGCAGGTCCAGGCGGCCAAGGAGGCGGACCGCAACGCCGTGATGCTGCTGATCAACCATCAGGGCGACCAGCGCTTCGTGGCGCTGAAGCTGCCGAAGGCCTGATCGCTTAAGCCTTCTTCATTCCTCCCCTCGACTTCGGGCGCCGGTTTTCCCTTTCCGGCGCCCGTTTTTTTTGCCTTCATCCCGGGCGCGCCTTCCTGCACTGAGAGGAGGGCAGGCAAAGGCGGAGTAGGCCCTTGGATCGGATCGAAACCCTGCTCGCGGCGATGACGCTCGAGGAGAAGATCGGCCAGCTCACCATGATGTCGTCGATGCTGGCGGTGACCGGGCCGGTGCTGCCGGGCGACGTCACCGAGGGCATCCGCGCCGGCCGCATCGGCAGCCTGTTCAACCATTGGGGCCCCGACCGGGTGCGTGAGACCCAGCGCCTGGCGGTCGAGGAGTCGCGGCTGAAGATTCCGCTGTTCTTCGCCTTCGACGTCATCCACGGCCACCGCACCATCTTCCCGATCCCGCTGGCCGAGGCGGCGCTGTTCTCGCCCGAGCTGTGGGAGCACACCGCGCGGGAGGCGGCGATGGAGGCGGCGGAGGACGGGCTCGACCTGGTGTTCTCGCCTATGCTCGACGTTGCCCGCGACCCGCGCTGGGGCCGCATCTCCGAAGGGCCGGGCGAGGACCCCTGGGTGGCCTGCCGCATCGCCGAGGCCAAGGTCCGCGGCTACCAGACCGCCGACCTCACGGCGCCCGACGCGGTGGCCGCCTGCGCCAAGCACTACCTGGCCTATGGCGCCGCGCTGGCGGGCCGTGACTACAACTCCGCCGACGTGTCGGACCGGGCGATCCGCGAGGTCTACCTGCCGCCCTTCGCCGCCGCTATCGCCGCCGGGGCCGCCACGGTGATGCCGGCCTTCAACGACGTCGCCGGCGTGCCGATGACGGCCAATGTCGCTCTGCTGCGCGGCACGCTGGCGGGTGAGCTCGGCTTCGAGGGCGCGGTGATCAGCGACTACAACGCGATCATGGAGCTGCTGGGCCACGGCGTCGCCGCCGACGCGGTCGAGGCCGCGGCGCTGGCGCTGAAGGCCGGAATCGACATGGACATGATGAGCGGCGCCTATGCCGCCGGCCTGCCGATGGCGCTGCAGCGCGGCCTGGTCACCCAGGACGGGATCGACGGCGCGGTCCGCCGGGTGCTGCGCCTGAAGCAGCGGCTCGGCCTGTTCGACGACCCGTATCGCCGCGTCGTCGCCGTGCCCGACGCCTTCCACGCGGCGGAGCGGCGGCGCCTGGCGCGCGAGGCGGCGGCGAAGTCGATCGTGCTCCTGACCAACAAGGGCGCACTGCCGCTGGCGCCGTCGGCCAAACGCATCGCCGTGATCGGCCCGCTGGCCGATGCGCGGTCGGAGATGCTCGGCTCCTGGGCCGGCGCCGGCCGGTGGGAGGAGGCGGTGACCATCCTCGAGGGCATCAAGGCCGCCTTGCCGCAGGCCGAGATCGTCTATGTTCCCGGCACCGAGATCGAGACCGGCGGCGACGCCGGCATCGCCGCGGCGGTCCAGGCCGCGCGCGGCACCGAAATCGTGCTGCTGTGCCTCGGTGAGGCCGCGGTCATGAGCGGCGAGGCGGCGAGCCGGGCCCGGCCCCAGCTGCCGGGCCGCCAGCGCAACCTGGCCGAGGCGGTGCTCGACCTCGGCGTGCCGGTGGTGGCGCTGCTGAGCTCCGGCCGGCCGCTGATGCTGCCCTGGCTGTTCGAGCGCGCGGCGGCGGTCGTCGCCACCTGGTTCCTCGGGCACGAGGCCGGCCATGCCGTCGCCGATGTGCTGACCGGTACGGTCGACCCGTCCGGCCGGCTGCCGGTGACCTGGCCGCGCGATGTCGGCCAGGTGCCGATCTATTTCGGCGAGCGCAACACCGGCCGACCGACCGACCCGGAGCAGCACTACACCAGCAAATACATCGACCTGCCGTCGACGCCGCAATTCCCCTTCGGCCACGGCCTGTCCTACGGCCGCTTCGCCCTCGCCGACCTGCGCGTCTCCGCCCCGGTGCTGCGCCCGGGCGAGACCTTGACGGTCGAGGTGGCGGTGACCAACACCGGCACGGTGGCGGGCGAAGAGACGGTGTTCCTGTTCACCCGCGACCCCGTCGCCAGCATCGCCCGGCCGCTCTTGGAGCTGAAGGGCATGGCCAAGGCGGCGCTCGCCCCCGGCCAGAAGCAGGTGCTGCGCCTGAAGCTGGAGGCCGAGGCGCTCAAGTTCCCCGGCCTCGACCTGAAGCCGGTGCTGGAGCCCGGCGAGATCGAGATCCTGGTCGGGACCAAGGCCGATCGGAAGGAGCTGCTGTCGGCGACGATCCGGGTCGAGGTCTGAGACCATCCAATA
>NZ_JASATH010000251.1:0-10045 GCF_038440215.1 Inquilinus sp. OTU3971
CCCCCCCCCCCCCCCCCCCCGGCCGCGCCCCGCTTTCGCTTCAGCCGGCCAGACGCCTGCCGATGGCCAGGCAGGCCGCGCGGATATCGTCTCGATCGGCGAGCGGGCCGAAGCGCCCGACGAAACGGTCCACATCCATGGCGAAGGCATCGCGAATGGACGGATCGATGACGCTGAGGCTGCCGCGGCCATAGCCCTCGAGGATCCACATCGCCAGCCAGCCGACCTCGAGCGCCACACCGGAGCCGAGGTTGAACAGCCCGCCGGGGCGCGCCCGCACCACCTTGACCAGCGCCGCGGCGAACGCCTCGACCGGCAGGAAATCCTTCAGCGTGAAGGGGCTGACGTCGTAGCGGATCACCCCCTCCTCGCGCAGCGACCGCAGCAGCAGGCCGAGGAAGGTGCGGCGGCCGGGCAGGTCCTCGAAGCCGAAGATGTTGGACAGGCGCAGGATGGTGAGGTTGGGGCCGAACCGGTCCTGCAGCAGCTGTTCGGTCACCAGCTTGTTGCGGCCATAGGCGTCCTGCGGCGCCGGCGCGCGGGTCTCGACCAGCGGCTCGTCCCCGGCCGGGCCGTAGACCCTGCGGGTGCTGACCATCACCACATGCGCATCCGCCGGCATGCAGCCGTCGCCCTGCGCCCGGCCGATCGCCTCGGCCACGGTACGGTCGCAGTCGATCGCCGGATCATAGGCTTCGCGCTGGTAGCGCGGGTCGATGGCGAAGCTGACGACGCAGCCGATGCCGTCGAAGGTCTCGGGCCGCGCCACATCGGCCCAGGCGGCGTGGCGGAGTCCGTCGGCGCCATGGGCCTCGACGAAGCTGCGGGCGAGAAAGCTCGTGCGCCCGATCGCCAGAACGTCAGCCACTCGTCCCCCCACCTGTCTTTGACTGCGGTGCTACTGCGCCCGCACCACGGCAGACAGTGCACGCCGCCAATCGGGCTGCGCCAGCCCGAACACCCGGCCGATCTTGCCGCAATCCAGCACCGAGTTCGACGGGCGCCGCGCCGGGGTCGGGTAGTCCGAGGTCGCGATCGCGTGCAGCACCGGGGCGGCACCGCCCCGTTCGGCAAAGATCGCGGCGGCGAAATCATGCCAGGTCGTGGCCGGGGCGCCGGCGAAGTGGAAGGTGCCCCAGCCGTCGAAGCCCGGCGCCAGGGCGCGCTCGCGGATCGCCAGGATCGCCGCGGCGATGTCGGCGGCCGCGGTCGGGCCGCCGCGCTGGTCGGCGACGACGCGCAGCTCCGGCCGCTCGGCGCCGAGCCGCAGCATGGTGCGCACGAAATTGTGGCCGTGGGCCGCGAACACCCAGGCGGTGCGCAGGATGACGTGGCGTGGCAGCGCCGCGCGCACCGCCGCCTCTCCCGTCGCCTTGCTCTCGCCGTAGACCGACAGCGGCGCGATCGGGTCGTCCTCGCGCCACGGCCGGTCGCCGTCGCCGCGGAACACGTAGTCGGTCGAGATGTGCAGCAGCGTAGCCCCCGCCTCGGCGCAGGCCCGGGCGATTACGCCAGGCCCGGTCGCGTTGACGGCGAAGGCCTGGTCGCGCTCGGTCTCGGCCTTGTCGACCGCGGTGTAGGCGGCGCAGTTGGCGACGAAGTCGGCGCCTCGCACCGCCGCGGCGACCGCGGCGGCATCGGTGATGTCGACCCCCGACCGCGCCAGCGCCCGCACGGCGAGGCCCCGCGCCGCGGCCAGCTCAGCCAGCTCGCGCCCGACCTGGCCGCCGGCGCCGAGGACGACCAGCGTCATGCCGCGCTCCCGAGGCCGATGCGGCTGCGCTCGCCGGCCCGCGCGCACCATTCCCGGTTGGCGATGTACCAGGCGACGGTCTCGCGCAGCCCCTGCTCCAGGCTGTGCTTCGGCCGCCAGCCCAGCTCGGTCTCGGCCTTGGTCGGGTCGATGGCGTAGCGGGCGTCGTGGCCGGGCCGGTCGGTGACGTAGGTGATCAGGCTCTCGTAAGGCTTCGCCGCCGGCTGCAACTCGTCGAGGATGCGGCAGATCTGGCGCACCAGGTCGATGTTGGTCCGCTCCGACCGGCTGCCGATCAGATAGGTCTCGCCCGGGCGGCCCCTGGCGACGATCGCCCGCAGCCCGGCGGCGTGATCGTCGACATGGATCCAGTCGCGGACATTCTCGCCCTTGCCGTAGATCGGCAGCGTCTTGCCCTCGAGCGCGTTGAGTGTGACGACCGGGATCAGCTTCTCCGGATACTGGTAGGGGCCGTAATTGTTCGAGCAGTTCGACACCATCACCGGCAGGCCGTAGGTGCGGTGCCAGGCCCGGGCCAGATGGTCGGAGCCGGCCTTGCTGGAGGAATAGGGCGAGTTCGGCTGGTACGGGCTGGTCTCGGAGAACAGGCCGGTGGCGTCGAGCTCGCCATAGACCTCGTCGGTCGAGACGTGCAGGAAACGGAAGCCGTTGCCCTTGGGCAGGCCGCGCCAGTATTCCAGCGCCGCGGCCAGCAGGCTGCCGGTGCCCATGACATTGGTGCGGACGAAGGCCAGCGGATCGTCGATCGACCGGTCGACATGGCTCTCGGCCGCCAGGTGGTAGACGATGTCCGGACGGTGTTCGGCGAACAGCGCCCGCATGGCGTCGACGTCGCAGATGTCGGCCTGGGCGAAGCGGTGCCGGCCGGTCGCGTCCAGCCCGGCCAGGTTGTCGAGGTTGCCGGCATAGGTCAGCTTGTCGATGGTGACGACGGTCTCGCCGTCGGCGACGAGCTGGCGGACCAGGGCCGAGCCGATGAAGCCGGCGCCGCCGGTGACGAAGATGGTCATGCTGCACCGTGGTGGAAATGGGCGGGGGCATCGGCGAGGCGCGGCCAGTTGCGGTCGCGGTCGTTGACGATCATCTCGGCCGGCGCGATCGGCCAGTCGATGCCGAGCGCCGGATCGTCCCAGCGGAGGCCGCCCTCGGCCTGGGGGGCGTAGCCGGCGGTGACCTTGTAGACCACCTCGGTGTCGGGCTCGAGCGTGACGTAGCCATGGGCGAAGCCGACCGGAATCCAGATCCGCGAGGGCTCGGACGCGGTCAGCGTGACCCCGATCGAGCGGCCGAAGGTCGGCGAGCCGCGGCGGATGTCGACCGCGACGTCGTAGATCGAGCCGCGGAGCACGCCGATCAGCTTGCCCTGGGCGTGCGGCGCGATCTGGTAGTGCAGGCCGCGCATCGTGCCGACCGCGGCGCTGCTGGCCTGGTTGTCCTGGACGAAGTTCATCGGCAGCCCGGCTTCGGTGAACTTCTGCAAGTTCCAGGTCTCGAAGAAGCGGCCACGCTCATCACCGAACACGCGCAGCTTGATGAGCTTGACGTCTTCAATTTCGGTACCAACCACCTGAACCAAGATACCCCCCACCCAGACGACGCGATGCCGAAGGCGCTGCAACCTAGTGCGGACGCCTGCCGTTGTCGACGATAGCTGATTCGCCCCCCAACGACCGGCCGCCCGTGCCGTTGCGACTCTGGCTCGGGCATTCGGTCGCGGCATGGCGACGACGTGGCACAATCGCGGCCTGCCGGGGTTAAGGGACGAGACGATCCGGACGGAGGCTGCTGTGGCGACCGTTGCTCTGACCTGCATTGAGACCGTGGCCGACCTGGCGGCGCTGGAGGGTGCCGGGGCCGCCCTGGTGCTCGGTTATCACCGGCCGGGCGACGGCGGCGGCGGCCAGTTCGCCTGGGACGCCCAATCGGACGCCGTGGAGGATGGCGGGCTGGTGTTCCGCGGCTCGGCATCGGCTGGCCGCTGGATCCGCCTGGCCAAGGGCGCCGTGGATGTCCGCTGGTTCGGCGCCCTGGGCGACGGCGCCACGGACGACACCGACGCGATCCAGCGGGCGTTCAACACCAACCGGGCCATCTATCTGTCGAGCGGCACCTATTTGGTCGGCAATCTGCGCTTCGGCTCCAACCAGACCAACGGCGTGCAGTCGATGCACGGCCCCGGCATCGAGGGCGACGGGCGCAGCTCCAAGCTGAAGGCCAAGCCGGGCACGCAGGGCTTCGTGCTCAACGCCCAGGCCACCGCCGGGCTGTTGCTGCGCGCCTTCGTGGTCGACGGCAACGGCCAGTGCGGCGGCATCGACACCGGCTGGCCGAAGGGCCTCGGCAAGGCCCAGCTGAACCGATACGAGAACATCTGGGTCGAGAACTATGCCGGCCCGATGGGCTGGCAGGCGCTGCACAACGAGGACAGCAGCTTCGTCGGCTGCGTCGTGCGGATGCCGGAGCCGGCCGAGTCCGACGCCACCGCCATCAGCGCCGTCTGCCCCGGGGGGCCGGTCAGCTTCGATCGCTGCATCTGGTATGGCGCCAAGCTGGTGATCGACTGCCAGAATGCACGCTTCAGCGCCTGCGGCGGCTTCGGCATCGAGGTGCTCGGCGGTTCGGTCAACCTGCTGTCCTTCAACGCCTGCTATCTCTACAGCAACCCCAAGTCGGGCCGGGTGGTCTGGATGGATCCGGCCAGCAAGGGCCACATCAACGCCATCACCTCCCGCGGCAGCATCTGGATCGCCGCCGGCAAGGAGAAGGACGTGGCGATCTTCGGCGGGCGGTACTTCGCCGGGATCGATTCGACCGGAGACGAGTTCATCACCGACGGCAAGGGCGCGAAGGGTCGGGTCCTGGACGACGACGTGGCCAATCACAGCGGCCAGTTCGTGTCCCGGGCCCATTTCCGGAGCGTCACCTTCGTGCCCGAGCTCGTGATCACCGACCCCAGCTCCGGCGCGATGAAGGCGAGTTTTCAGAACTGCCGGACGGGGGGACTGAACGTTGCCGACCGGCTCTATATCGGCAACCCGTCGACCCAGCGGGTGCTGCTCGAGCCGAACGGCCTCGACGTCTCGAACGCCACGACCCCGGACACGCGGTTCCGCATGTTCGACGAGACGCGGACGGTCGCCGGCGGCGAATGGCAGCCGGTGTTCGACCAGCCGATGACCCAGGGCAGCGGCCAGGTCTACATCGTCAGCCGGGCCGGCCAGGGCCCGGCGCTGCATGCCCGCCTCACCAGGGCCACGGGCGAGGAAAAGGCGGATCAGATGTCGGTGCTGCAGGACCAGAACGCCGCCGACGGCGGCAAGATCGAGATGCGCTGGCTGGCGGGCAAGAGCCCCGAATTCCGCGTCAACGGGACCGGCAAGATCGTGGTCGAGATCGTGTCGGAGAGCATGGGCCACTGAACCGCCGCAATTCCGCCCCGGAGTCCGATATATAGATCACCGTCCCGAATCGCGGGGCCGCAGGGCGTGTTTTCCCTGGGCTCCGCCGCGGGCCTGAGGTACAGGGGCTGTCCCGCTGGAGCGGGACGACGACGGAGGGCGGGCTTGACGACTGCGATCGAGAAAGGCGCCGCGGGCGACCGCGGCGTGCTGGTCAACACCCGCATCCTGCACAACAGCGTGACCGGGGCCCAGCGCTACCTGAACGAGATCCGGACCCGGATCGGCCCGCACAACACGATCGCACCGCGAACCCCATCGAAAGGGATCCTTGGCCATCTCTGGGAGCAAGGCCCGCTGGCTCTCCATCGCCGCGACGCGGTGCTGTGGAGCCCCGCCAATACCGGACCGGTGGCCCGGCGGCGCCAAGTGGTGACGATCCACGACATGTCGCCGGTCGACCATCCGGAATGGTTCACGCCGCGCTTCGCCGCCTGGTACAAGATGATCGTCATTTCGGTCGCCCGGCGGGCGGCGCGAGTGCTGACGGTGTCGCAGTTCTCGGCCGGCCGCATCGCCGAGCTGTCCGGCCGGCCGCTCGACCGGATCGACGTCGCCTATCCCGGCGTCGATCCGCGCTTCTTCGATGCCGCGCCCGGGGAGGCCCTGGCCCGCTACGATCTCGCCGGCCGGCCTTATGTGCTGATCATCGGCACCCTGGAGCCGCGCAAGAATCTGGAGCGGGCGATCGAGGCCTGGCGGCTGGCGCAGCCGAAGCTGGGTCCCGATGCGGTGCTGGCGATCGGCGGCGGCCTGAGCAACCAGCGCATCTTCAAGGACGCCGCGCTGGGGGCCGAGATCCCGAATGTCCGGCTGTTGGGTTATGTCGACGACGCCCTGCTGCCCGGCCTCTATGCCGGCGCATCGGCCTTCCTGTATCCGTCCGTGTACGAAGGGTTCGGCCTGCCGCCGCTCGAAGCGCTCGCGGCAGGGGCGCCCGTGGTGACCAGCCGCGACACCGTGATGGCCGAGATCGTCGGGCCGGCCGCCTTGCTGGTCGACCCTCATGATGCCGGCGCCATCGCCGATGGGCTGGTCGAGGTGCTGCGCGGTCCGACGGCGGCCGTCGAGGCCCGGCGGGCGGCAGGGCTGGAACGGGCCCGGGGTTTCACCTGGGACCGCTGCGCCGACGGCGTCAGGCGCGCCCTGCGGGCGGCGGCGGACGCATAGGCCTCAGGCGCTGCGCAGGGCCTGACGCAGCATCCGCTTGGCCGCCTTCGCCGCCCGGAACGCCGGGAAGCAGTGGGTGACCAGGAAGAGCTTGGGATTGGCCCAGGCGTGGCGCCGGGCCATCTCCGGAATCGAGCGCAGCTCGGGATGGTCGAGCGGAAAGTCGCCCGAGCGCATCATGCCCATCGTGATCCCCAGGAGGCGTGTCTTGAAGCGGCGCAGGTTCCGGCGCGTCTCGGGCTTCAATCCGGCGCTGTCGATGAGGCCCTGCATCGCCTCCATCGAGCGGACATAGCCGATGACATGGCGTTCGGTCAGCTTGCTGAAGGAAATCGAGTTCTGCCGGATGCGCCAGAGGTAGAAGTCGCGGCTGCTGAGATAAGTCGGTCCCGCCTTCATGAACAGCCGCGGCGTGTATTCGACATCCTCATGCAGGATCGGCAGGAACTTGATGCCGTTGTCGCGGGAGACCGAGCGGCGATGGATATACAGCCAGGCCATCGCATAGAAGTTGCGTCGCCGGTACAGGGCATTGAAGGCGTCCTCGCCGCTCGGGAACAGGCCTTCGAGGCCAAGGTTGTAGCGGACCGCGACCGAATTCTCCGCATTCTGCGCCGGGCCGGTGAAGGAGAATGTGGAGAAGCAGAACAGGTCGATCTCCGGGTGCCGGCTGTGCACATCGTAGAAATACCGGACGAAATCCGGGTTCAGCACGTCATCCGAATCGAGATAGTAGATGAAATCGCCAGTGGCGACCGCGACCCCGTTGTTGCGGGCCTCGCCCAGGCCGCAATTCTTGGTGTGCAGGATCCTGACGTTCGGGACATCGCCGTACAGCCGGTCGACGAGCCGCCCGCTCCCGTCCGTCGAGCCGTCGTCGACGATGATGATCTCATGCACCGGGGCGGTCTGCCGGAGCACCGAATCGACCGCCTCCTGGACGTAGTCTTCGACGTTGTAGGTCGGGATGATGACCGACAGCTTGGGCGTTGAGACCTGCATCGTTTCCCCGCCTCTAGGCCGCAAACAGCTCGCAATCGTCGACGCGGCTGGTCCACGCCTCGAAATAGGTCGAGTTCTTGCCGTAGGAATTGTCGAGCAGGACCGTCTTCATGCCCAGGAGGCAGGCCAGGATGTGGCCGTGCATGCGCGACGTCACGATCCGGTCATAGGTCAGGATCCGGTCGATCGTGTTCGCCACCATGCGGTCGGTGTAGCCGTACCAGAAGCGGTCGATCGGAAGTAGTTTGCGGCCGGTCACCCCGTTGACTTGGTCGGTCCGGCGGGTCAGCAGGTTGACCACCCGATCCCGGCGGCTGCAGAAGTCCGGCCAGTCGAGCGGCTGGTCGACCTGGCCCCGGAACATCTCGGGGAGGGCGACCGTCTCCTCGTCCCGGCGCATCATCCAGAGCGTGCCGCCGCCGGTGGCGCCGGGCGCCTTCCTCGGCAGCTTCCCCCACAGGAAATGTGCCATGTCCGGGCACAGCTCGACGTTGTTCGAGAATTCGCGCCGGAAGATGTCGTAGGTCCGCTGGTCCCGCGCCAGGAAGTGCAGGTCCTTGTGCCGCGACATGACTTCGGCGGCCTGGCGCATCCGGGCCGGCTCGCTGAAATGCATGGTCTGCGGAAAGATCACGATCCGGTGATCGCGATAATGGTTGATGATCTTTTCCCGCAGAAGTTGGTGCGGATAGTAGATGTCGCCGAAATTGCCGCCGCCATGCAGCACGATCGTGACATCCTTCGGCACCTCTGGGAAGTTGCGCTCGTGCCACGGGAAGCCGAAATACGAGTAACGCCGGGTCACGTCGTACCGCCGATCCGCAAAGAACGCTTCCGTCCCCTTGAGGATCAACAGGTCACCGACATTGAAGTGCAGCGGATAGTCGATATATAGAATTCGACTGCCGGGCTTTATATATTGATCGATGACAGAAAGGCGGCTCCTCAGATAATCCATGCCGTGCATCTTGAATCGCGCCTTCCGAGCTTGAGAGACTCGCCCTATTGATCAAACGGAAAGATATACAGCAGTCCGCGTCCGGAGCTCGACGGGGGTTATAGTATAGAGCCGGCAAAGATGGCAATGCCATGGCGCATGGCTGCGCGTCACGCCCCGGTGCCGCCCACCCGCATCCGGCCGACCGTCTCGCGCAGCCCCGTGATCATCCGCCAGTTGAACAGCGGCACGGTGATCGCCGCTGTGACCACACCGGCCAGAACCGCCGTCACCAGCCGAAGCACGGCCGGCGCATCGGCGAGCAGATACCGGGTCAGAAGGACCGCGGCGGTCATCGCCACCATCGGCGCGAGCGGGCGGACGATGGACCGGAGCTGGGCGCGGACCGGGATCCGGGCATAGCGGCTGACCATGAGGTAGCTCCAAGGCAGCGAGACCAGGTTGCGGGCGCTCCATCCGAGACCCACGACGAACAGCGTCTGCTCGGCGGTGATGAAGCCGCTGGCCAGGGTGATCACGCAGGCAACCAGGGCATAGGGGACGATGACGTTCTGATGCCCCTTGGCCCGCAGCAGCGGCCCGGCCAGGGCCCGCGACAGCAGGAAGAACCAGGTCGCGGCGAAGATCTGGATCAGCGGGGCCGCGGGCAGCCATTGCCGGCCGAAGACCAGCGGGATCAGGTCATCCGCCACCAGGGCCAATCCGATGAACACGACGCCGCCGGCGACCGTCAGCAGGCTCGTCGCCGTCAGGAAGGCCCGGTTCGCGTCGCGGTCGTTGCGGTCGAGATCGGCGAAGAACGACAAGCCGAAGCGGACGATATTGCCCTGGATCAGGTTGCCGACCTCCTCCACCAGCCGCTGGGCGAACTGGAAGTAGCCCAGGGCCACGGCGCCGTGAAAATAGCCGACCTGCAGCGCGAAGATGCGGGTGGTGCCCTGCCACAGCAGCTGCTCGATGCTCATCGAGCCGCCGAACGACGCCAGCGACCGGAACTCGCCCCAGTCGAAGCGCAGCCGCGGCACCCGTGGCATGGCCCGCCACAGCACGCCGGCGGACAGCGCGTTGGAGATCAGCACGCCGCCGACCATGGCCCAGGCCCCGGCGCCGAGCCAGCCGAGGACGCCGATGACGACGACCTGCGAGATCCGCGACAGCATCATCCGGCGGGTCAGCACATTTGCCCGCATCTTGCGGGTGAGGAGCGCGGTCGGCACCGCCATCGCCGCGTTGAGCAGCAGCAGCAGGCCGGTGACGCCGAGCAGCAGGAACAGCGTCGGGTCGTCGAACAGCCAGCCGACCGGCGCGGCGATCAGCCAGCACAGGGCGACGCCGGCGACCCCCAGCACCATCAGGCCGGTGAAGGCGGTGTCGGTGACGCTGGCGTGGACCGAGCGGTGGCGGATCAGGGATTCCTGGATGCCCAGGCCGGTCGCCAGGCCGAGCAGCATGACGAGCCCGATGGCGATGCCGGCGCGGCCGATATCCGCCGGCGCCAGGAACCAGCCCGCCACGAAGATCGAGGCCACGCCCGACAATGCGTTGGACACCGCCTCAGCGACCGCCCAGGGCGCGGCCCGCATCACGCGGGATTCCAATCTCTTCGACATTGATCCGCCAGATCTGCTCAACTGGTCGCGCACCGGTCGCGGTCGCCGGACCGAAGACGGCGTGTCGTCTGCT
>NZ_JASATH010000252.1:0-9864 GCF_038440215.1 Inquilinus sp. OTU3971
GGGGCGCCTGCGCCTGGGCGCGGGCCGACCGCGCCTCGGCCGAGGCCCATCAAGGCTGGGTGTTCTTCGACCGCGGCCTGGTCGACGCCGCCTCCGCGCTGCAGCACATGACCGGCGAGCCGGCGCTGGAGACGCTGGCCCGGCCCCATCCCTATCACCGGCAGGTGTTCCTGACCCCGCCCTGGCCGGAGATCTACGGCACCGATCCGGAACGGCGTCACGGCCTCCACGCCGCCGTGGCCGAATACGAGCGGCTGCTCGAGGCCTATCCGGCGCTCGGCTACGAGGTCGTGGTCCTGCCGAAGGTGAGCGTGGCCGAGCGCGCCGACTTCATCCTGCGCATACTGGCCGAGTAGCTATTTCGGCGGCAGCGACCGGACGAAGGCGAGCGCGGCATCGAGCAGCCGCCGGCGCAGCGCGTCGTCGCCATAGGCCACGGCGCCGGCCCGGACCCAGCCCGGCATGTGCCGGCCCTGCATGATCATCGGCGCGACGCCCGGCTGCTCCAGCGCCCAGTCGTCGTTGCCCTTGCCGAGGCGGACCAGCATGCTGTCGACCCGCGCGCCGCACAGCAGATTGCCGTGCAGCAGCCAGGCCAGGCCGCCGAACATCCGCTTCTCGTCCAGGCCGGGCTCGGCGCCCAGCGCCTCCCGCACCAGCTCCTCCAGCCCCGGATCGCGCGCCATGCCGCCCTCCCCGTCTTCAGTCTGGCGCCGCCACCTTCTCGGCGATGCCGCGGTTGCGGATCAGCATCGCCATCACCGCGTCCCGCGCCTTCTTCGGGTCGCGGCCGCGGATGCCCTCGGCAATGCCCATATGATAGTCGGCGGAGGGGCTGTAGGCATATTCCGGCGCGATGCCGTGGGCCGAGACCAGGAACTGCACCCGCAGCAGCACGTCGAGCGGCCGGGCGAAGCCGGACAGCAGCCGGTTGTGCGAGGCGTTCAGCACCGCCAGATGGAAGGCGACGTCGGTGTCCAGCACCTGCGGCATGGTCTCCACCGCCAGCCGCGCGGCCAGGGCGACGATCGCCTCCGCCTCCTCATCCGTGGCGCGCAGGGCCGCCAGCTCGGCCGCCTGCGGCTCGACGATCTCGCGCAGCTCGGAGATCTCGACCAGGAAGCGGCCGATGCCGTCCGGCTCGCGCAGATGCCAGGCCAGCACGTCGGGGTCGAGGATCGACCATTCCTCGCGCGGCCGGATGCGCGAGCCGTAGCGCCGGGCGGTGCGGATCAGCCCCTTGCCGGCCAGGACCTTGATCGCCTCGCGCATGGCGTTGCGGCCGACCGCGTATTCGGCGGCCAGCTCGGTCTCGGTCGGCAGCGGCCGATCGGCAGCATAGCGGCCGGCGACGATGGCGCGGCCCAGCGCCTGCACCGTCTGGCGCACCGCGCCTCCCGCGAGCGAGCGGCCGGACGCACCGGACAGGGTGCGTTCCAGGAGGGCGGCCAGCGCCTCCGGATCCTGGGCTGAAGGCCCGCTGTTGGGGGAGTGCCGCCGATCCGCCAATGCCGCGCCGTTGAAACAGGTCAGAAAATGCTCGCCGACGTCGTCATCGGACACCAGCGGGAAAGCCTCAGATACGGTAGCAGCACCCGGTATGCAGCGTCATCCCCAATGCGGGACAGCGCCTCGACCGCATAGCCGCGGACATAGCGGTTCGGGTCGTCGGTCAGCACCCGGCCGAGAGCCGGCACCGCCGCGGCGGCCGCCTCGCCCATCCGCGCCAGGCCGAGCACGGCGTCGAAGCGCACCTCCGCGTCGGCATCGTCCAGGGCCCCGGCCAGGGCGGCGACGATCGCGTCATCGGCCGGCTTCAGCCCCAGCGCCTCGACCGCGGCGATGCGCAGATGCGGATCGGCGTCGCCGGCGGCGGCGATCAGCGCGTCGCGCACCTCCGCCCCGGTGCCGGCGATCTCGCCAAGGGCGAAGGCGGCGAATTTGCGCGACCGGCCGGCGCCGCTTCGCAGCAGGCGGAGCAGCTCCGGCACCGCCGGCGCCCCGATCTCGACCAGGCCGTAGGTGGACGACAGGGCAATGCAATCCTTCGGTGTCAGCCGGCCGGAATCGCTCTTGTTCGAACCGTCCTCCGGATCGCGGCGGGTGTCGGCCTCGACCCGCTGCAGCAGGGCCGGCAGCGCGGCCTCGCCGATCGCGCCGAGGGCATAGGCGGCGTCGAGCTGCAGCGCCTCGTTGTCGCCGTCGAGATGGGGCAGCAGCGCCGGCACCAGCGCCGCGGCCGGGGGGCCGAGATCGGAGACGGCCGACATCGCGGCCGCGGCGTCCGCCGGCGTGCCGGCCAGCGCCGTACTCAGGGCGTCGAGATCGGCCGCGCCGCCGGCCGCGGTGCCGCCGGTCAGCCAGCGCCAATGTGCCTTCCAGGCCGCCTCCATGGCGAAGGACGGGGCCTGCTCCGGCGCCCGCCAGGCCGGGTTGGTATGCGGCCAGGCCGGGGCTTCGACCGGCGCCATGCGGATGAACTCGAACTTCATCATGAACCGCTTGTCGGCGGTCAGGTTCTTCATCTTCCGGTGCCAGATGTCGTAGTGGATCATCAGCACCGAGCCGGCCGGGCCGGAGCCGTTACGCTCCAGCGCATCCGGGTCCTGGATCCCGGCGGCGAGCAGATGGCTGCCCGGCACCACCCCGGTCGGCCCCAGCTCGGCCGGCGTGTCCTGCGGGTAGTACATGATCATGACCCAGCGCGGCCGGTGGTTCCGCACCCGCCGCATGTAGCCCCAGTAGCTGTCCTTGTGCCAGTTCTGGATCGGCGAGCCGGGCGGGTTCTTATGCAGGGCCCGGTGCGGGTGCATGATGTAGTCCGGCCCCAGCACGCTGGTCAGCGCACCCTTCACCACCGGGTCCTCGAACACGGCGTTGATCTCCGGCACCAGCGGCAGCAGGTTGTTGCCCGGATTCTCGTGCCGGTCGGCGCCGATCAGGTCGTCGAAACGCTGGAAGATCTGGTCGTGGAACGACTTCGGCAGCGCCGTCTGCAGCACCAGATAGCCGTTCGCCAGGAACTGCCGGATCTGTGCGTCGGTGAGCAGGCGCGGCGCCTCGGCCTGCGCCGGAACATGCATGTCCATGGTCGGTCCCTTCCCCGCCTTGTCGGTTGGCTTAATCGATACTGCGACTCTAGATGGGATTTAGCAATATGGTTGTTTCTCTAAATCCCCTTTTGAAAAATCACCTCTCACCGCCCGCCGAACCCCGAATTCATGGCGATGCCGCTGAAGATGTAGCGCTGCAGCAGGATAGTCAGGCACAGGCCCGGGATCATCGAGATCGCCGCGCCGGCCATCAGGTAGTTCCACTGCGTGCCCTGCTGGGTCTGGAACATGGTGAGGCCGAGCGGGATGGTCGCGTGCTCGGTGCCGTTCACGATGATCAGCGGCCACAGGAAGCTGTTCCACTGCGCCGTGAAGGTGAACAGGGCCAACAGGCCGAGCACCGGCAGCGACATCGGCAGGATGATGCTGACCAGGATGCGCAGCCGCGAGGCGCCGTCGCACAGCGCCGCCTCCTCCAGTTCGCGCGGGATGGTCTTGAAGAACTGGCGCAGCATGAAGGTGCCGAAGGAGCCGAAGGCGACCGGCAGGATCAGCGCCTGGAAGGTGTTGACCCAGTCGAGCCTGCTGATCAGCAGGAACAGCGGGATCACCAGCACCACTTGCGGGATCATCAGCGTCGAGAGATAGGTCAGGAACAGCGCGTCGCGGCCGACGAAGCGCAGCCGGGCGAAGGCATAGGCGGCGAGGCTGGAGACGGTCAGCACGATCACGGTGACGGCGCAGGAGACCAGCGCGCTGTTCAGGAAGAAGCGGCCGAAGGGCAGATAGACCCAGGCGTCGAGGAAGTTGCCCCATTGCCAGTCGCTGGGCAGCAGTCGCGGCGGCACGGCCAGCACCTCGCCATTCGGCCGGATGGCATTGGTCAGCATCCAGAAGAACGGGAACAGGAAGGCCAGCGCCACCAGCGCCATCGCCCCCTGCGAGACCAGCGTGCCGGCCGTGACGATGCCGGTGTCCTTACGCCTAGTCGTCATAATGCACCCATTTCCGCTGCAGCCGGAACTGGAACGCCGTGAGCGCCATGATGATGACGAACATCACCCAGGCGATCGAGGAGGCGTAGCCCATCCGATAGGTGGTGAAACCGTTCTGGTAGATGAAGAAGCCGAGCGTCGCGGTGGCGGCGCCGGGCCCGCCGCGGGTCATGGAATAGACCTGGTCGAACACCTGCAGCGCGGTGATCGCGGTCATCACCGTGCCGAAGAACAGTGTCGGCGAGATCAGCGGCAGCTTGATCCGCCAGAAGCGCTGCCAGGGGGTGGCGCCGTCGATCTGGGCGGCGTCGAGATAGGTCTGCGGGATCGATTCCAGCGCCGCGCCGAACAGCAGCAGGTTGTAGCCGAAGCCCGACCACAGCGAGACGATGACGATCGCCTGCATCGCCCAGGCCGGATCGACCAGCAGGTTCGGGATCGGCAGGCCGAGCGACTGCAACAGCCAGTCCATCAGCCCGCCCGGGGTGAAGATCAGCACCCAGACCAGCGAGGCGCCGATCATCGGGGTGAAGGTCGGCAGGAAGAAGATCAGCCGGAAGAAACGCTTGCCCCAGCGCAGGCTGGAGATCCAGACCGCCATGCCGACCGACAGCACGATGTTCAGGACCAGATATTCGGCGGTGAAGAAGAAGGTGTTGGCCAGCGCCCGCCAGAAGCTGGGATCAACCTTGAACAGCCGGATGTAGTTGGCGAAGCCGACGAATTTCGGCTCGGTCAGCAGCTGCCAATTGGTGAAGCTGAGCGCCAGCGACGCCACCAGCGGGAACAGCAGGAAGGCGAGGAAGCCGAGCAGGCTGGGCAGCAGGAACCAGAAGGCGGCCCGCCCCTCCGCCCGGAAGGCGCGGCGGCGGCGGGCCCGCGGCGCCGCCGTCACCTGCGTCCCGAGATCCTGGGCCTGCACGGTCATTCGGCGGCCAGGCCCTGCACGGTGTCCAGCACCTCGGCGCCGGTCTGCGACCCGCCATAGGCCAGCGGCGCATACTGCTCCAGCAGCTCATACACCGTGTTCCAGTTGGCGGTGGTGCGGTAGGGCTGGGCGGTCTTCAGCGCGTAGTCGATGGTCTCGCGGGCATTGGCGACGTCCTGCGCCGCGACGTCGTACCAGTAGCCCTGCTGCGCGGTCCGGGCCGGGAAGGCGCGGCCCTGCGAGGCCAGGTACTGCTCCGCCTCCGGCCCGGTCAGCACCTGGATCGCCTTCCACGCCAGGTCCTTGTGCGGGCCGGCCTTGTTGATGCCGAAGCCCGACCCGGCGCTGAAGGTGATGCTGCCGGCCTTGCCGGCGGGCAGCGGCGCCAGCCCGACCGGGAAGTTGGAGGATTTGCGGATGTTGATCATCTCCCACGGGCCGGTGACGTACATGGCGACGTTGCCGGCCAGGAAGCGGCCGCGGGCGATGTCGCCGGAAGGCTGGCCGCTGGCGGCGATCACCGGCGCCACCTTCTCCTTGGTCACCAGGTCGACATAGGACTGGAAGGCGGCCTGCAGCTCGGCGTCGCCGAAGTTCAGCCCGCCCTCCCCGGTCAGGTACTTGGCGCCGTCGGACAGGGCGAATTCCAGCCAGTCGCTGGCGGTGACGGCGAAGCCGTAATTGCCGTCCTGGGTCAGCGCCTTGGCCGCGGCCAGGAAATCCGCCCGGGTCCAGCCGGCCTTGGGCGGCTCGACCTTGTACTTCGCGAACAGGTCGCGGTTGTAATAGACCGCCAGCGGGCCGAAATCATAGGGCAGCGCGTAGAGATGGCCGTCGTAGCTGAGGCCTTCGAGGATCGACTTATCGAATTGGCCGAGGTCGAAGCCCTGCTTCACATACTCGTCCAGCGGCTCGAACAGGGTCGTGAAATTGGACAGTCGCAGCGATTGGATGCTGACGATGTCCGGCAGCGTGTTCGACGCCGCCAGGGTCGGCAGCTTGGTCCAGTAGTCGCGCCAGGGCGAAGTCTGCAGCTCGACCTTGATGTCGGGGTACTGCTTGTTGACCAGCCCGGCGACGTGCTGCCAGGCCGCGGTCTCCGCGTCGGTGCTGCTCCACATCTGCCAAGTCAGGGTCACCGGCTCGGCCCGGGCCGGGGCGGCGGACAGCGACAGGGCGGCGGCGGCCACCGTCAGAATGGTCGTCAGCGTCTTCATGGCGTTCGTCCTCCTGTTGCGGCCGCCTTCTGCCGGGCGGACGCTTGATGGATGGTCCGGCTCAGTCCTTCAGGAACAGCTCCACCACCGGCACCGTCACGTCCGGCCGGCGCACCGGCAGCTCCAGCGTCAGGGTGCCCGCGGTCAGCGGCACATGGGTGTTGCCGCCAAGCGCGGGATTCGTCGCCTCCAGCCGCTTCACCTCGCTGGCGTCGTGCAGCAGCTGGGCGTAGGCGACCTTGCCGCCGAGCCCGTCGAGATGCAGGTGCCGGAACGGCCAGGCAAACAGATGGACGTAGAGCCGGTTGCCGTTGCGGGTCAGCCGGCAATCGCGCGGCACCGCGATCTCCGCCCCGGCCGGGCCGCAGCCATAGATGCTGCGGCCATGCAGCTCCAGCCACCGGCCATAGGTTTCGAGCGCCGCCTTGGCGCGGTCGTCGAAGGTGCCGCGGCCGGTCGGGCCGACATTCATCAAGAGGTTGCCGCCCAAGGCGACGTTGTCGACCAAGAGCTGGATCAGTTGCTCCGGGCTCTTCCAGCTGGTCTCGTCGCGGTGATAGCCCCAGGAGCCGCTGAAGGTGTGGCAGGATTCCCAGGTCACCTCCCGGTCCAGCACCCGCGGCGCCTGGCGCGGCAGGAACTGTTCCGGCGTGGTGATGTCGGGCGGCACGCCCAGCACCTCCAGCAGGTCGAGCCGGTTGTTGACCAGCACGTCCGGCTGCAGCTCGCGCACCAGCGCCAGCAGCTGCTCGCTCTCCCAATCCTTGTGGCCCTTGCCGGGCAGGTCCTTGTAGGGCCGGTCCGGATAGGAGAAGTCGAACCACAGCACGTCGATCTTGCCGTAGCCGGTCAACAGCTCGCGCACCTGGTCGCGCATATAGGCGGCGTAGCGGCGCATGTCCCGACCCTGGTTCAGGGCCGCCACCTCCGGATGGTTGCGCTGCGGGTGGTGGACATCGATGGTGAAGTCCGGGTGGTGCCAGTCGATCAGCGAGTAGTAGAAGCCGACCTTCAGCCCCTCGGCCCGGAACGCCTCGACGAAGGGCTTGATCAGATCCTTGCCATAAGGGGTATTGGTCGCCTTGTAGTCGGTGACCTTGCTGTCCCACAGGCAGAAGCCCTCGTGGTGCTTGGCGGTCAGCACCACGTATTTCATCCCGGCCTTCTTCGCCCGGGCGGCCCAGTCGCGCGGGTCGTAGAGGTCGGGGTCGAAATGCTCGAAATAGGCCCGGTAGGGATCGTCGCCGATCTCCTCCCGGCTCTTCACCCATTCGTGCCGGGCCGGCAGGGCGTAAAGGCCCCAATGGATGAACATGCCGAAGCGGTCCTGGACGAACCAGACCTTCTTCTCCTCCGGCAGGAAGGTTGCGCTCACGGGCGGGTCTCCTGGTCGTCGCGCCAGGCGCTGCCGTCTGGGAAGCGATGGGCCTGGAGCGAGGCGGGCTTCATGGCGATGGAGTAGCCGGGCGCGGTCGGCACGGCGTAGCAGCCGTTCTCGATCCGCACCGGATCGACGAAATGCTCGTGCAGATGGTCGACATATTCGATGAAGCGGCGGTCCTTGCTGCCGCTGACCGAGATGAAGTCCCACATCGACAGGTGCTGCACGTATTCGCACAGGCCGACACCGCCGGCATGGGGGCAGACCGGCACGCCGAACTTGGCCGCCATCAGGATGATGGCCAGGTTCTCGTTGACCCCGCCGACCCGGGCCGCGTCGATCTGGCAGAAGCCGAGGGCGGTGGCCTGGAGATACTGCTTGAACATCACCCGGTTGTGGACATGCTCGCCGGTCGCGACCCGGGTGCCGTAGCGCCGCAGCACCCGGTCGATCGCCGCATGGCCGAGGATGTCGTCGGGGCTGGTCGGCTCCTCCACCCACAGCGGCTTGAAGGGCAGCAGGGCGACCGACCATTCGATCGCCTGGCCGACATCCCAGACCTGGTTGGCGTCGACCATGAAGGTCAGGTCGTCGCCGATCTCGGCGCGCACCAGGGCGGCGCGGGCCAGGTCGGCCGCGCGGTCGGCGCCGACCTTGATCTTGAACGCCTTGAAGCCCTGGGCCAGCGCTTCGCGCACCAGGCGGCGGATCTTGTCGTCGCTGTAGCCGAGCCAGCCGGCGCTGGTGGTGTAGGCCGGGTAGCCCTCGGCCAGCAGCTGCTCGATCCGCTCCGCCTTGCCGGCCTCCTGCTTGCGCAGCAGCTCGACCGCCTCCGCCGGTGTCAGCGCGTCGGTGATGTAGCGGAAGTCGATGCAGCGCACCGTCTCCTCCGGCGTCATGTCGGCCAGGAGGCGCCACAGTGGCTTGCCCTCGGCCTTGGCCCAGAGATCCCAGATCGCGTTCAGCATCGCCGCGGTGGCGAGCTGCATCACCCCCTTCTCCGGCCCCAGCCAGCGCAGCTGGCTGTCGCCGGTGAGGTGGCGGTAGGTCGCGCCCATGTCGCGGGTGAAATCCGCCAGGTCGTGGCCCAGCACCGCCGGCTTCAGCGCCTCGATCGCGGCACAGACGATGTCATTGCCGCGGCCGATGGTGAAGGTCAGACCGTGGCCCTCCAGCCCGTCATCGGTCGACAGGATCACATAGGCGGCGGAATAGTCGGGGTCGGGATTCATGGCGTCTGACCCGTCCAGCGCTTTCGCGGTCGGGAAACGGATGTCGAGGACGCTGATCCGGTCGATTTTCAAGGGTGTCTCCGCCCCAGGACGGCGCGCCATGACGGCGGCGCCGAGCGACGTTCCACAACCGCTCTTGCGGCGGCTTCCCTACCGTTTCGGCGGCAGGTGCTGGCATTAGGGCGTGGGTGCGGCTAGGCTGTCAAGTGGTCAGGCCAGCTCAAATGGGATTTAGAAGAAGATTCTTGAGCGCCGGCTGGGACCGATGGTGAGACCTTCGAGCGGCAGGCACGATGCCCCTTCAAGCGGTCGTCAATCGCAAGCTCTACATCCAGATCGCCGAGCAGATCACGGCGGCGATCGAGTCCGGCGAGTTCAGGCCGGGGCAGCAACTGCCCTCCGAGCGCGACCTGGCGCAGGAGCTGGGCGTCAGCCGCCCGACCGTGCGCGAGGCGCTGATCGCGCTGGAGGTGGCGGGGCTGGTCGAGGTCAAGGTCGGGGTCGGCGCCTTCGTCCGCGCCGCGGCCCGGCCCGGCAGCGCCCTGCCCGAGGCCGACCATTCGGCGCTGGAGATCATGCAGGCCCGGGCGCTGGTGGAGCCGGAGCTGGCCGCGCTGGCCGCCCGGCACATCACCGCGGAGGGCCGGACCGAGCTGGCCGGCATCGTCACGGCGATGCGCGGCCAGACGGCGCGGCGGGAATGGTCGCAGGAATCGGACCGGGCGCTGCATCTGCTGATCGCCGAGCATTGCGGCAACCAGGCGCTGCGGGAGATCGCCCTGACCCTGTGGCGCGGCCGCGAGGAGGGGCTGAGCGCCGCCTTCCATCGGCATCTGTCGCGCCAACCGGCGCTCTTGGACCGGATCATGGCCGACCATGACGGCATCGCCACGGCGATCGCCGCCGGCGAGCCGGACCGGGCCCGGTCGGCGATGGCCGCGCATCTCGACTACGTCCAAAGGGAGATGCTGGCCGTCTGGGACTGAGGTGGATTCGATACCATTCCTGGATCGATCGATGCCCAGTCGGAAATAGAACTGGATCGAACCCGCTCCTAG
>NZ_JASATH010000253.1:0-9815 GCF_038440215.1 Inquilinus sp. OTU3971
TCCATGCGGATAGGTGTGTTGCGGGAGCGGCGGGACGGTGAGCGCCGGGTGGCGGCGACGGCGGACAGCGTGAAGAAGCTGGTGGCTCTGGGGGCGACGGTGGCGGTGGAGACCGGCGCCGGTCTGGGCAGCGCGGTGACGGACGAGGCGTACCGGTCGGCGGGGGCGGAGGTGGCGCCGGATGCGGCCGCGGCTCTCGCGGGCGCCGACGTGGTCTTGAAGGTGCGACGACCCTTGCGATCGGGCGAGGACGAGGTCGACGAGCTGTCGCTGATCCCGCGCGGTGCGACCTTGATCGGCGTCCTGGAGCCCTATGACGACGGCGACAGCCTGGCGGCCTATGCCGAGGCCGGGATCGAGAGCTTCGCGCTGGAACTGGTGCCGCGGATCACGCGGGCGCAGGCGATGGACGTGCTGTCGAGCCAGGCCAACCTGGCGGGGTACCGGGCGGTCTTGGAGGCGGCATCGGTGTTCGGCCGGGCCTTCCCGATGATGATGACGGCGGCGGGCACGGTGCCGCCGGCCCGGGTGCTGGTGATGGGCGCGGGTGTCGCCGGGCTGCAGGCGATCGCGACGGCGCGGCGCTTGGGCGCGGTGGTGTCGGCGACGGATGTGCGGCCGGCGGCGAAGGAGCAGGTGCAGTCGCTCGGCGCCAGCTTCGTCGCGGTCGAGGACGAGGAGTTCAAGGCGGCCGAGACGGCCGGCGGCTACGCCAAGGAGATGTCGGCGGAGTACCGGGCCAAGCAGGCGGCGCTGATCGCCGAGACCATCCGGAAGCAGGACATTGTGATCTGCACCGCGCTGATCCCGGGCCGGAAGGCGCCGGTGCTGATGGACGAGGCGATGGTGCGGTCGATGAAGCCGGGCTCGGTGATCGTCGACCTGGCGGCGGAGCGGGGCGGCAACTGCGCCCTGACCAAGCCGGGCGAGGTCATCGAGGACCAGGGCGTGACCATCGTCGGGCACCGCAACGTGCCGGGCCGGATCGCGACGGATGCGTCGGCCTTGTACGCCCGCAACCTGGTGGCCTTCCTGACGCCCCTGGTCGACAAGGCGAGCCAGGCGCTGAAGGTGGACGGCGGCGACGAGATCGTGGCGGCGACGCGGCTGACCTCGGGGGGCCGGGTGGTGCATCCGAACTTCGGCGGCAAGGCCGAGCAGGCGGCGTAGGGGAGCGGACGATGGCGACAGAGGAACTCGCGCAAGGCGCACAGGGTCTGGCCGAGGCGGCGCGGGGCCTGGCCGACCAGGCCCAGGCGCTGGCGGTGCAGGCGCAGGCGGCAACCGCGGTGCCGGCGGGGGAGCACGGCTTCTTCCTGACCGGTCTGACGGTGTTCGTGCTGGCCTGCTTCGTCGGCTACTACGTGGTGTGGCGGGTGACGCCGGCCCTGCACTCGCCCCTGATGAGCGTGACCAACGCGATCTCCTCGGTGATCGTGGTCGGCGCGCTGATCGCGGCGGGCCCGGCGGTGATCGGGGCGTCGAGCCTGCTCGGGGCGCTGGCGGTCTTGCTGGCCTCGGTCAACATCTTCGGGGGCTTCCTGGTCACGCGGCGCATGCTGGCGATGTACCGGAAGAAGAGCTAGCCCGTACAGGCGGCAGTCCAAGACAAATCGGCCAAGAGAAGAAGGCGAGGGGATCGCGATGACGAGCCTGGCGGTGCTGGCGTATCTGGTGGCGGCGGTGTGCTTCATCATGGCGCTGCGGGGCCTGTCGAGCCCGGTGACGAGCCGGATGGGGAACCTGTACGGCATGGTGGGGATGGCGCTCGCGGTGGCGACGACGCTGATCCTGGTGCCGCAGGTGCGGAACTACTGGCTGATCGTGCCGGCGATCGCGATCGGCGGCGGCATCGGCTATGTGGTGGCGCAGCGGATCCAGATGACGGCCTTGCCGCAGCTGGTGGCGGCGTTCCACAGCCTGGTCGGGCTGGCGGCGGTGTGCGTGGCGGCGGCGGCGTTCCTCGACCCCGCGGCCTACAATATCGGCACGCCGGGGGCGATCCATGTCGGCAGCCTGATCGAGATGGCGCTGGGGGCGGCGATCGGGGCGATCACCTTCACCGGCTCGCTGGTCGCCTTCGCCAAGCTGCAGGGGCTGGTCTCGGGCAAGCCCTTGGTGTTCCCGATGCAGCACCCGCTGAACGCCGGCCTGGGCCTCCTGATCATCCTCTTGATCGTGTGGATGTGCGCCGGTCAGTCGGGGGCGGCGTTCCTGCTCCTGATCCTGGTGGCGCTGGCGCTGGGCTTCCTCCTGATCCTGCCGATCGGCGGGGCGGACATGCCGGTGGTGGTGTCGATGCTGAACAGCTACTCCGGCTGGGCGGCGGCGGGCATCGGCTTCACCCTGCAGAACAACCTCCTGATCGTGACCGGGGCGCTGGTCGGGTCGTCGGGCGCCATCCTCAGCTACATCATGTGCAAGGGGATGAACCGGTCGATCATCAACGTGATCCTGGGCGGCTTCGGCGGCGAGGCGGCCTCGGCGGCGGCCGGCCCGGCCGGCGACCGTGCGGTGAAGCAGGGCTCGGCGGAGGACGCGGCCTTCGTGATGAAGAACGCGCGGTCGGTGATCATCGTGCCGGGCTACGGCATGGCGGTGGCGCAGGCGCAGCACGCGCTCAGGGAGATGTCGGACCTGTTGAAGAAGGAGGGGGTGGAGGTGCGCTACGCCATCCACCCGGTGGCGGGCCGCATGCCGGGGCACATGAACGTGCTCCTGGCCGAAGCCAACGTCCCCTATGACGAGGTGTTCGAGCTGGAGGAGATCAACCGCGACTTCGCCCAGGCCGACGTGGCCTTCGTGATCGGGGCGAACGACGTCACCAACCCGGCGGCGAAGTCGGACCCGGCGAGCCCGATCTACGGCATGCCGATCCTGGATGTGGAGAACGCCAAGACGGTGCTGTTCGTGAAGCGCTCGATGGCCTCGGGCTATGCCGGGGTCGAGAACGAGCTGTTCTTCCGCGACAACACCCTCATGCTCTTCGGCGACGCCAAGAAGATGTGCGAGGACGTGGCGAAGAGCTTGGCTGCGTAAGGGCTGATGACCATCCCTTCCGGATTGTCATCCCGGGCGCAGCGCAGCACGAAGTGATGCGCTGCAGAACCGGGATCTCTTCCAGGACGTGCCGAGATCCCGTGTCTGCGCAGCAGCACTGCGTGCTGCAGCGCGCACGGGATGACGGATCGAGAGACATCCGGTTTACCGTTTCCTCCCGACTGGGCCGTGCTCCGCCGTGGCGCGGCCATCTTTTTTGCGCCGCAACATAAACTGTCCGTGCAGAGAGTAAAAAAAGACGAAGACATCCGCTTTCCTCGCTTGCCGGACCGATTCTTCTGGTATACAAAATTCTGAATTCAGTCGACCAAAGGGCTTCAACAGCCGGTCGCATGATCTGGGGCAGGGACGCCGATGCTGGTGGATGGGGTGACGCTCGATGTCGCGCCGCTGGCCGCCAAGGCCAGCTACAAGGCCAAGGCGTACCAGGCCCTGCGCGACGCGATCGTGCGCATGAACATCTACGGCCACAGCCGCCCGATCCGGATCGACGAGCGGCAGCTGTGCGAGGCGCTGGGCATCAGCCGAACCCCGGTGCGCGAGGCCATCGCATTGCTTGAGCAGGAGGGCCTCGTCAGGTCGATGCCGCGGCGCGGCGTCTTCGTGGTGCGCAAGACCCGGGACGAGATCCGCGAGCTGATCGTGGTCTGGGCCGCGCTGGAAGGCATGGCCGCACGCCTGGCGGCGGCGCAGGCCACCCCGGCCGAGATCGAGGCGCTGCGCGCCATGATCGCCGGCCAGGCGGCGGAGGCGGATGCGCCGGACCGGTTCGCCGCCGCCGACATCGATTTCCATCAGGCGCTGATCCGCCTCAGTGGCTGCGCCCTGATCACCGAGATGACCGAGACCCTGTTCCTGCACATCCGCGCCATCCGCTGGTCCCTGATCGGCCGGCCGGAGCGGGCTGAACGATCGGTGGCGGACCACGCCGCCATCGTCGAGGCCCTGGCGCGGCGCGACGGGGATCTCGCCGAGACGCTGGTCCGCAACCATGCCCTCGACCTGTCGCGGTCGGTCGAGCGGCACGGGACCGGCTTCGAATGACCGCTCGGCGCCACGCGGTGCCGTGCATCCCGAGCAAGAGGTGAGGAGGAAGCGATCATGCCCGATACGACAGTGAAGGAAGCGGCCGCAACGGAGGAGGTCATCTCCGGCGGTCACCTCGTGGCCAAGGCGCTCAAGGCCGAGGGCATCGACACCATCTTCACCCTCTGCGGCGGCCACATCATCGACATCTATGACGGCTGCCTGGACGAGGGCATCCGCATCATCGACGTCCGGCACGAGCAGGTCGCGGCCCATGCCGCCGACGGCTATGCCCGCGTCACCGGCAAGCCCGGCTGCGCCGTGGTCACCGCCGGCCCGGGCACCACCGACGCGATCACCGGCGTCGCCAACGCCTTCCGCGCCGAGAGCCCGTTCCTGCTGATCGGCGGCCAGGGCGCGCTCGACCAGCACAAGATGGGGTCGCTGCAGGACCTGCCGCATGTCGACATGATGAAGTCGATCACCAAGTTCGCGGCCAATGTGGTGACCACCGAGCGCGTCGCCGACATGTGCTCGATGGCCTTCCGCGAGGCCTTCGCCGGCGCCCCCGGCCCGGTCTATCTCGAGATCGGCCGCGACATCCTGGACGGCCATGTGCCGCTGAAGAAGGCCCGGCTGCCGGAGCCCGGCCACTACCGCTGGTCGACCAAGAGCATCGGCGACCCGCGCGACGTCGAGAAGCTGGCCGACATCCTGGTCCACGCCAAGAAGCCCTGCGTGCTGCTGGGCCAGCAGGTCTGGACCTGCCGCGCCGCCGATGACGCGATCGCCTTCGTCCGCGCGCTGAACATCCCGGCCTTCATGAACGGCGCCGGCCGCGGCACGCTGCCGCCGGGCGACCCGCACCATTTCCAGCAGACCCGGCGCTACGCCTTCGACAATGCCGACGTGATCCTGATCGTCGGCACGCCCTTCGACTTCCGCATGGGCTACGGCAAGCGCCTGGGTCGCAACGCCACGGTGGTGCAGATCGACCTCGACTACCGCACCGTCGGCAAGAACCGCGACGTCTCGCTCGGCCTGGTCGGCGATTGCGGCGCCATCTTCGCCGCCGTCACCCAGGCCGTCTCCGGCCGGGTCGACAACGGCGCCAAGGGCCGCGAGCCCTGGCTCGAGGAGCTGCGGGCCGAGGAGGCGAAGATGGAGGCGGCGCGGCTGCCGAAGCTGCGCTCCGACGCCTCGCCGATCCACCCGCTGCGCCTGGCCTATGAGCTGAACGAGTTCCTGACGGACAACACCGTCTATATCGGCGACGGCGGCGACGTCGTCACCTTCTCGGGCGGCGTGGTCAAGCCGCGGGCCCCGGGCCACTGGATGGATCCCGGCCCGCTCGGCACCCTCGGCGTCGGCGTGCCCTTCGCCATGGCGTCGAAGATCGCCCAGCCGGAGAAGGAGGTGCTCTGCCTGTTCGGCGACGGCACCTTCAGCCTGACCGGCTGGGACTTCGAGACCATGGTGCGGTTCGACCTGCCCTTCATCGGCGTGGTCGGCAACAACTCGCACATGAACCAGATCCGCTACGGCCAGATCCAGAAATACGGGCCGGAGAAGGGCAATGTCGGCAACAAGCTGGGCGACGTGCACTACTCGAAATTCGCCCAGATGCTCGGCGGCTATGGCGAGGAGGTCTACGAGGCCAGCCAGATCCGCCCGGCGCTGGAGCGGGCGCGGGAATCGGGCAAGCCGTCGCTGATCAATGTGTGGATCGACCCCGACGCCTACGCCCCGGGGACCATGAACCAGACCATGTACAAGTAGGCGGCCGCGGGCGCGGGCCGGTTACGGCCGCCCGCGCCCCGTCCTGCAGCTGCACAAACACGGGAGAGAAACCATGGGCAAGGCCCTGGATGGGGTGCGCGTTCTCGACATGACCCATGTCCAGTCGGGACCCTCGGCGACGCAGATCCTGGCGTGGTTCGGGGCGGATGTGATCAAGGTGGAGATGCCGGGCCGCGGCGACATCACGCGCTCGCAGCTGCGCGACAAGTCGAATGTCGACAGCCTCTACTTCACGATGCTGAACAGCAACAAGCGCAGCATCACCATCAACATGAAGTCGCCGCAAGGGCAGGAGGCCTTCATCAAGCTGCTCGAGCAGTCCGACGTGCTGATCGAGAATTTCGGCCCCGGCGTGCTCGACCGCCAGGGCTTCCCCTGGGACAGGATCCAGAAGATCAACCCGCGGGTGATCTACGCCTCGGTCAAGGGCTTCGGCCCCGGCCCCTATGTCGACTGCAAGGCCTATGAGACCGTGGCCCAGGCGATGGGCGGGTCGATGAGCACCACCGGCTGGCATGACGGGCCGCCGACCTCTACCGGCGCCCAGATCGGCGACAGCGGCACCGGCATGCATCTGGTCGCTGGCGTGCTGGCGGCGCTGCTGCAGCGGACCCAGACCGGCCGCGGCCAGCGGGTCGAGGTGGCGATGCAGGACTGCGTGCTGAACCTCGTCCGGGTCAAGATGCGCGACCAGCAGCGCCTGGTCCACGGCCCGCTGCGCGAATACCCGAACACCGAGTTCGGCGAGGCCGTGCCGCGCTCCGGCAACGCCTCGGGCGGCGGCCAGCCGGGCCAGGCGCTGGTCTGTGCCCCGGGCGGCGAGAACGACTACGCCTATGTCATCATCCAGCCGCAGGGCTGGGCGCCGCTGATGCGCCTGGTCGGCCGCGAGGAGCTGATCGAGGACCCGGCCTATGCCACGCCGGAGGCGCGGCTGAGCCATCTGCCGGACTGTTTCGGCATCATCCAGGCCTGGACCAGCCAGCGCAGCAAGATCGAGGTGATGCAGGCGCTGAACGAGATCGACGTGCCCTGCGGCCCGATCCTCAGCATGAAGGATCTGATCGAGGATCGCTCGATGTACGACCGCGGCATGCTGGTCGAAGTGCCGCACCCGGAGCGCGGCAACTATGTCCAGGTCGCCTCGCCGATCCGGCTCTCCGACAACGACGTGCCGGTCGAGCGCTCGCCGCTCCTGGGCGAGCACACCGAGGAGATCCTGGCCTCGGTCGGCTACGACGCCGACGCCATCGCCGCGATGCGCACCGCCGGCGCGATCTGATGCCGAAGGACCGACCCTGTTGCGTTGCCTCTCCCGCCTGGCGGGAGAGGTCGGGCTCGCGCAGCGAGACCGGGTGAGGGCTGGCCCCGGCCTCGACAAAATCCCCTCACCCGGAGCCGCTTCGCGTCTCCGACCTTTCCCGCAAGCGGGAGAGGCAACGCGGAAGCTCTCTTTTTGATCCGACGGCGCTGCCGTTGATCTCGATACACCGACCAGCGACCGGGCAGCCTCAGGTGGGTCCGGTCCTCCCCCACATCCTTTGCTGAGCGAGGACCGCCATGAATGGCCATGTAGACGTCCTGGACGACGCGCGGACGATCGCCCGCAGCATCCTTGAAACGGTCAAGCGCGAGGGGCGCACCAGCCTGACCGCGCCCGAGGCCCGCGAGCTGTGCGAGGCCTGGCAGATCCCGATCCCGAAGGAGGCGCTGGCGACCACGGCCGACCAGGCGGCGGCGCAGGCCGAAGCGATCGGCTTCCCGGTGGTGCTGAAGATCGTCTCGCCGCAGATCCTGCACAAGACCGAGGCTGGCGGCGTGCTGGTCGGCGTCAAGTCGGCCGATGACGTCCGCGCCGGCTTCAGGCGCATCGTCGAGAGCGCCGGCCGCTACGACCCGAAGGCCGAGATCCTCGGTGTCCAGGTCCAGCAGATGCTGGTCGGCGGTCAGGAGGTGATCGTCGGCGCGGTCACCGATCCCAGCTTCGGCAAGCTGGTCGCCTTCGGCCTCGGCGGCGTGCTGGTCGAGGTCCTGAAGGACATCACCTTCCGCCTCGCCCCGGTCGACCGCACCGAAGCGCTGTCGATGCTGGACGGCATCCAGGCCGCGGCGATCCTGAAGGGCGTGCGCGGCGCGCCACCGGTCGACCGCGAGGCGCTGTCCGACCTGATCGTCAAGGTCTCGCAGCTGGTCGATGCCGTGCCGGAGATCGTCGAGCTCGACCTCAACCCGGTCTTCGCCCGCACCGACGGGGCGATCGCCGCCGATGTCCGCGTCGTCGTCGACTTCGAGCCGAAGGAGGCCCGACCGCGGCCGTCCTCCGAGGCGATCCTGGCCAAGATGAACCGGATCATGCGGCCCGACGCGGTCGCCGTGATCGGCGCATCGGCCGAGGACGGCAAGATCGGCAACTCGGTGATGAAGAACCTGATCAACGGCGGCTACAAGGGCGCGATCTACCCGATCCACCCCAAGGCCACCGAGATCCTGGGCCTCAAGGCCTATGCCAGCGTCAAGGACGTGCCGGGCACCATCGACGTGGCGGTGTTCGCCATCCCGGCCAAGTTCGTGGCCCAGGCGCTGACCGAGGTCGGCGAGAAGAAGATCCCGGGCGCGGTCCTGATCCCCTCCGGCTTCGCCGAGACCGGCAATCACGAGGGTCAGGACGAGATCGTCGCCATCGGCCGGAAATACGACATCCGGCTGATGGGCCCGAACATCTACGGCTTCTACTACACGCCGAAGAATCTGTGCGCGACCTTCTGCACGCCGTTTGACGTGCAGGGCCGGGCGGCCCTGTCGTCTCAGTCGGGTGGCATCGGCATGGCGATCATCGGCTTCAGCCGGTCGACCAAGATGGGCGTCTCGGCGATCGTCGGCCTCGGCAACAAGTCGGACATCGACGAGGACGACCTGCTGACCTTCTTCGAGCAGGACGACGCCACCGACGTGATCGCCATGCATCTCGAGGATTTGAAGGACGGCCGCGCCTTCGCCGACGTCGCCAAGGTGGTGTCGAAGAAGAAGCCGGTGGTGGTGCTGAAGGCCGGGCGCACCTCGCTCGGGGCGCGGGCGGCCAGCTCGCACACCGGGGCCTTGGCCGGCAACGACAAGGTCTATGACGACGTGCTGCGCCAGTCCGGCGTGATCCGGGCCAAGAGCCTGCAGGACCTGCTGCAGTTCGCCCGCGGCATCCCGGTCCTGCCGACGCCGAAGGGCGAGAACGTGGTCATCATCACCGGCGCCGGCGGCTCGGGCGTGCTGCTGTCCGATGCTTGCGTCGACAACGACCTGCAGCTGATGGCGATGCCGGCGGATCTCGACGCGGCGTTCCGCAAGTTCATCCCGCCCTTCGGCGCCGCGGGCAACCCGGTCGACATCACCGGCGGCGAGCCGCCGACCACCTACCGCAACACGGTGAAGCTGGGGCTGGAGGACGACCGCATCCACGCGCTGATCCTCGGCTACTGGCATACCATCATCACGCCGCCGATGGTGTTCGCGAAGGTGATCACCGAGGTGGTGGACGAGATGCGGGCCAAGGGCATCAACAAGCCGATCGTGGCCTCGCTGGCCGGCGACGTGCAGGTCGAGGAGGCGGCGCAGTACCTCTACGACCACGGCATCGTCGCCTACCCGTACTCGACAGAGACACCGGTCGCGGTGCTGGGCGCCAAGTACCGCTGGGCCCGCGGTGCCGGGCTGCTGTGAACCAGACATAGGAGCAGGGAAGGGGCGGTTCCGGGCATCGGCACCGCTCCCCCTCACCCGAAATCGCCAGGGGCGATTTCGACCTCTCCCCATGGAGAGGTGACCTTTCCCTCTCCTTGGGGAGAGGGAGGGGCCCGGCGCGCAGCGACGGGAGGGTGAGGGGGAGGGGTGTCGATCGTTGGAACTGTCCTCGACCCGGCATCCCAGGAAGGGCAGGG
>NZ_JASATH010000254.1:0-9748 GCF_038440215.1 Inquilinus sp. OTU3971
CTCTTGTTTCTCGCGCCCCTCCATACCCCCCCGGCGGGGGGGGGGGGGGGCGCCCCGCCCCCCCCCCCGCCGCGATCAGTACGGGAACATCGCCAGCATCATGTGCTGGATCATGCTGACGAAGTTCGGGTCGTCCGGCCCCGTGACATCGTTCACATAACCGATCACCGCCGTGGCCTCGCCGCCGGTGATGCAGAAGACGGCGCGGGCGGTGATCCGGCTCGGATTCGGCGGCGCGGTCGGGATTGGCTTGCCGCTGCACAGCGCCTGCGGCACGACGTCCGGGGCCGGGTTGAACACCAGCGAGACGAAATAGTCGCGCTTGGCCGTGGGGCCGGGCGTGGTGGTGAAGCGGGTGGCCGGCCCGACATAGGTGCGGTTCATGATCCGCAGCAGCGCCTGGTCGAAGTCCGGCGTGCCGAAGGGGTTGCCCTGGATCACGGTGCGCAGGTCGCGGCCGTCGGCCGCGGCCGAGAACTCGCCCCGGGAATAGCGGATGCCGATGTCGGAGACCACCACGCGGTCGCTGGCGCAGCCGGCCAGGATCGGGACGGCCAGGGCGAGGGCGGCGAGAGGCGGGAGGCGGAAGCGATGCTGGATCATGTCCGTTCTCGATGCGGCCGGTCTCGATGATAGGGCGCGGCGCGGGGGCCGCCAATCGGCCGGCTGCACCGTTCTACGCTGACCGTTCGGTCCCGCTTGTGCCCGGGGTCACAGCCTGCGGCCGGATGCCCCAGGCTTAGGTCTTGAGGCTCGTACCGATGAAAGGATCGTCATTAGCGATGCAAAGCAATCCAGGGCCGCAAGGGCGGAAAGATGGATTGCTTCGTCGGCTTCGCCTCCCCGCAATGACGGTCCCTCGCAGGGAGGGTTCGATCACCGCTCGTCGAGATCAGATGTCGAGCTCGGTCGCCTTGTCGGCGTTCTGCTGGATGAAGCGCAGCCGCAGCTCCGGCTTGCGGCCCATCAGCTGCTCGACCAGGTCGGCGGTGCGGCGGCCGTCGATCTCGTCCTCCGGATCGTCCGCCAGATCGACCCGCAGCAGCGACCGCTTGGCCGGGTCCATGGTGGTGTCGCGCAGCTGCGCCGGCATCATCTCGCCGAGGCCCTTGAAGCGGCTGATCTCGACCTTCTTGCCGGCGAACTGGCCGGCCAGCACCTCGTCCTTGTGGGCGTCGTCGCGGCAATAGACGGTGGTGGTGCCGGCCTGCACCCGGTACAGCGGCGGCTGCGCCAGGAACAGGTGGCCCTCGGCGATCAGGCCGCGCATCTCCTTGTAGAAGAAGGTCATCAGCAGCGAGGCGATATGGGCGCCGTCGACATCGGCGTCGGTCATGATGATGACCCGCTCGTAGCGCAGCTTGTCGCTGGCATAGTGGCTGCGGGTGCCGCAGCCCAGCGCCAGGGTCAGGTCGGCGATCTCCTGGTTGCCGGCCAGCTTGTCGGCCGAGGCGCTGGCAACGTTCAGGATCTTGCCGCGCAGCGGCAGGATCGCCTGGGTCTCGCGGCTGCGCGCCGCCTTGGCCGAGCCGCCGGCGCTGTCGCCCTCGACCAGGAAGATCTCGGTGCCCTCCGGCGCGTTGCGGCTGCAATCGGCCAGCTTGCCGGGCAGGCGGACGCGGGCGGTCGGGGTCTTGCGGCCGTTCTCCTTGGCCTGCTTGCGGCGCAGCCGCTCCTCGGCCCGGTCGGTCAGGAACTCCAGCAGCCCTTCGGCCGATTTCGGGTCGGCCGACAGCCAATGGTCGAAATGGTCCTTGATCGCGCCCTCGACCAGCTTCGTCGCCTCGGGCGAGGACAGGCGGTCCTTGGTCTGGCTCTGGAACTGCGGGTTGGGGATGAAGATCGACAGCAGCACGGCGATGCCGGACATCACATCGTCGGCGATGATCTGGCCGGCGCGCTTGTGGTTGGCCAGCTCGGCGAAGCCGCGCAGGCTGCGCAGCAGGCCGCTGCGCAGACCCTGCTCATGGGTGCCGCCCTGCGGCGTCGGGATGGTGTTGCAGTAGGTGTGGACAAAGCCCTCGTCATCGTCCTCGGGCCAGGCCACGGCCCATTCGATCTGGCCGCCCCCCTCCGGGAAGGTGGCGGTGCCGGCGAAGGCGGTCGGCGTCCGCATCGGCCGGTCGTTCAGCGCCGCCTTGAGGTAGTCGGACAGGCCACCCGGGAAGTGCAGCACTGCCTCGGCCGGGGTGCGGTCGTCGCCGGCGACCAGCGCCGGGTCGCAGCGCCAGCGGATCTCGACGCCGCGGAACAGATAGGCCTTGGACCGCGCCAGGCGATAGAGCCGGCCGGGCTGCAGCCGGGCGTCGGCGCCGAAGATCTCCGGATCCGCGTGGAAACTGATCGTGGTGCCGCGCCGGTTCTGCACCGCGCCGCCGCGCTCCAACGGGCCCTGCGGCAGGCCGCGGGAGTAGCGCTGGAGGTAGAGCTGGCGGTCGCGCGCCACTTCGATCCGCAGCTCGTCCGACAGGGCGTTGACCACCGACAGGCCGACGCCGTGCAGGCCGCCCGAGGTGGCGTAGACCTTGTTCGAGAACTTGCCGCCGGAATGCAGCGTGGTGAGGATCACCTCCAGCGCCGACTTGCCGGGGTATTTCGGATGGTCGTCGACCGGGATGCCGCGGCCGTTGTCGCGGACCGTGACGAAGCCGTCGGCGTCCAGCGACAGGTCGATCGTGTTGGCGTGACCGGCCACCGCCTCGTCCATGGCGTTGTCCAGCACCTCCGCCACCAGATGGTGCAGGGCGCGTTCGTCGGTGCCGCCGATATACATGCCGGGCCGGCGGCGCACCGGCTCCAGCCCCTCCAGGACCTCGATGTCGCTGGCGGTGTAGCGGCCGTTGGAGTTGGTGCCGGGCTCGAACAGATCTGCCATGATCCGGATTCGGGGTCTTCTCGTGGAATTGCGGGCTGCCTCCATCATATAGACACTTCCGGCCTCTGCGTAACCAAATCTAGGATTCCATCGGTGACCACCCTCCTGCTGCCCTCCGGGATGCCGGCCCTCCGCACCATCGCCATGCCGAAGGATGCCAATCCGAACGGCGATATCTTCGGCGGCTGGCTGCTGTCGCAGATGGATCTGGCCGGCGCGGTGGTGGCGCATGAGCGGGCAAGGGGCCGCACGGCGACGGTGGCGGTCGACGCGATGAGCTTCCTGGCCCCGGTGCGGATCGGCGACACCGTCTCCTGCTATGCCGAGCTGGTGGCCAACGGGCGCAGCTCGATGAAGGTGCGGATCGAGACCTTCGTGCAGCGGCGCACCGACCACAGCGTGGTCAAGGTCACCGACGGCACCTTCACCTATGTCGCCATCGATGCGGACGGCAAGTCCCGGCCCCTGCCGCCGGAGCCGACCGCGATCGGGTGAGCGGGCTCAGAGCCCCCAGGCGTAGCCGAACACGGCCAGGCCGTAGCACATGCCGAACAGCAGGGTGAGGGTCACGGTCTCGCGGATGAAGGTCCAGTCGCTCATGATGTTCCTCTTATGTTCTTGTGGAAGCAGAAGAACATAGGCGGAACATCCGGTCAAGCGAGTATTGCAGACCTTGGTCAGGCCGGTTGCGGGCGGCGGGTGAGGGCGGCGATGCGCTCGGCCAGCAGCGCGGCGGGGGCGACCAGCGCCATGGTCACGGCGATGGCCAGCGGCGTGCCGTCGGACAGCGCCGCCGCCAGCGCCGCGGTGGCGGCGGAGAGGGCGAGTTGGGTACAGCCGGCCACGGCCGAGGCGGCGCCGGCGATCTGCGGATGGTCGGCCATGACGCAGGCGATGCCCTGCGGCAGGATGATGCCGACGCCGACGACATAGGCCGCGACCGGCAGCATGAAGGCGACCGGCCCGCCGTCGAGCAGGTAGAACGCCAGCAGCGCCAGGCCGGCGACGCAGCACAGCATCGCGCCGAACGACAGCTGTGTGGTCACCGACAGCCAGCGGCCGAGCGCGGCGCTGAGCTGGGCCCCGACCATGAAGGCGATCGGCAGCACGGCGAAGATGAAGCCGAACCGGGCCGGCGGCACGCCCCAATGCTCGATCACGGCATAGGGCGAGCCGGCGATGAAGGTGAACAGCCCGGCAAAGGCGAAGGACACGCACAGCACATAGGCGACGAAGCGGCGGTCGCGCAGCAGCGTGGCGTAGCTGTGCAGCAGCTGGGCCAGCAGGTTGGCCGGCGGCCGGGCGGCCCCCGTCCGCGTCTCGCCCAGGCCGAAGGCCACGGTGCCGGCCAGGGCCACCCCGGCCACGGCCAGGGCGGCGAAGATGCTGCGCCAGCCGTAGACCTCCAGCAGCGCGCCGCCGATGAAGGGGGCGACGGCGGGGGACAGGCCGATGATGGTGCTGAGATGGGCCACGGTCCGCGCCGCGCCCTCGACCGGGTAGCTGTCGCGCACCATCGCCACCGCCACCACGCCGCCGACCGCGGCGCCCAGCGACTGCAGCAGGCGCCAGGCGATCAGGGCGTCGATCGAGCCGGCGGACATGGCGCCGAGGCCGGCGGCCGCGAACAGCAGGAAGCCGCCGATCAGCACCGGCCGCCGGCCGAAGCGGTCGCTCAAGGGGCCGATGACGATCTGCCCCGCGGCGGAGCCGAGCAGGTAGATGCTCATGGTCAGCTGCACCCGGTCCGGCGTGGTCGCGAACTCCACCCCGATGGTCGGCAGCGCCGGCAGATACATGTCGATCGCCAGCCCGCCCAGCGCGACCAGGGCGGCCAACAAGACCAGGAAGGGCAGGCTGCGGGGGCGGATCATGATGGGCTCAGCGGTCTGCGGCGAACAGCAGGAAGGCCGGGCGCTGCCGCTCGATGGCGTATTCCGGATGTTCGGCGATCTGCTCCGCGGTCGGGCCCCATTCCTCGATATGCGACAGGGTGAAACCGGTCCGCAGCAGCAGCCCGGCATAGCTGCCGATGGTGCGGTGCTGCTTGACCACGCCCTTGGCCAGCCAGTCGGTGACGCGCGGCCCTTCATCCAGGTAGCGGTCGACCGGCCAGACGTCGCGCCCGGCCCCGTCCCGCAGCCATTTCGGATCGGACGGGGCGGAGTAGATCGGGTGCTCGACCGAGGCCACCAGCCGGCCGCCCGGCACCAGCGCCCGGTGCAGCCGCGCCAGCAGCCCCTCCAGGTCGGCGATGTAGTGCAGCGCCAGCGAGCTGTAGGTGAGGTCGAAGGATGCCGGCGGCAGCTCCAGCCGCTCCAGATCCTCCCGGCGGTAGGTGACGGCATCGTCCGGGTCGGTGGCCCGGGCGCGGGCCAGCATGTTTTCGGAGACGTCGAGGCCCAGCACCGCGGCGGCGCCCGCCTGCCGGGCCCAGCGGCAGAACCAGCCGAAGCCGCAGCCGAGATCGACCACGCGGCGGCCGGTCAGGTCCGGCACCAGGGCGCGCAGGGCAGGCCATTCCGGGGCACCGTCGAGGCCTTCGACCGACCGGCGCAGCCGGCTGTATTCGGCGAAGAAGGCGGGGTTGTCGTAGATGTTCTGGGTCATGCTGCGGACTCCATCTGAAAGGGGCGGACGGGGTGCGCGGCAAGCCGGGAATGCGGCCAAGAAAAAGCCCCGTCCGTTTCCGGCGGGGCTGCGTGGGATCGGGCGCCGACCGGGGTCAGCGCACACAGAGTCCGGGCGTCCCGCCGACGGCGATGCGGTTGCGTCTGACGACGATGCGGGATGCGATCACGGACATGGCTTCTGTATCGCTGTCGAGGGACTTCGCGTCAAGGACAGGTTTCTGCAGGATGGAGTTCGATCCTATCCCTTGCGCTGCAGCAGGAAGCGGCCCGGCCAGGCGGCCGGGCCTTGATCCTCACCAGTAGCCCTTGCCCTTCAGGTTGCCGGCGATGGCGCCGGCCGCGCCGCCGATCAGGGCGCCGACGCCGGCATTGCCGCCCGCGAGCGCGCTGATCGCGGCGCCGCCGGCAGCGCCGATCGCGCCGCCGCTGAGCGTGGTCTGCTCCTCGCGGGTCATGTTGCTGCAGGCCCCGGCGAGCAGCGCGCCGCACAGCGCCACGGGCAGAAGAATCCGCTTCATCATCGCGCCCTCCTTATTTCCGCCGGGGTTCGACCTTGGCCACGTCGGTGACGATGACCTCGACCACCGCGCGCGACAACTGGTCCGGATGGGCGGCGTAGTAGCCGTCGACGCCCTTGGAGATGTCGGCCAACGACATCGGCTCCAGCTTGGTGATCAGCGCGTTGATCATGCCCGGCCGGGTGCGGCGGTCGTCCTTGCGCAGCTCGTACTCGACCGAGATGACGTTGGCGGCGCCGACCAGGAAGGCCTTCTTCTCGGCCTCGGACGCCTTGGTCCAATGCTCGCCGGTGACCAGCGGGACATCGCCGGCCCGGGCCGGCATCGCCGCTGCGGCAGCGATCAGCACGGCCCCGACAAGCAAGGGCCTAATGGATGTTAACGCCATTATTTCCTCCCGACTGAAATGACGGAACGAGTGTTCCGCCTTTTGGGAGGATAATCAAATGATAGATGGCGCCGAAGAGAGGCTGCGTATCCGGATATGGGGGGCGGCGGGGAGGGGCCCACCGGGCCGGACTTACCAGTAGCCCTTGCTCTTCAGATTGCCGGCCACGCCACCGGCCGCGGCGCCGATCACGCCGCCGGCCAGCAGGCTGCCGCCGGTCAGGGCGGTCAGGGCGACGCCGCCGGCCGCGCCGATGCCGGCGCCGCTGAGCGTGCCCTGGGCCTCGCGGCTCATATTGGTGCAGCCGGCGGCGAGCAGGGCGGCGGCGAGGGCGATCGGCAGGAGGCGGCGGGTCATCGGGCTCTCGGGGCAGGACGGGACGGGTCAGGCAACCCGCGGCACCGCGGTTTGTTCCGCCCCGTCCCGCCGCCGGTGCTACAGCACGAAGTCGCCGGCGACCGGGTCGTAGCCGCCGAGCAGCGCGATCGACAGGTCGGCCTGGCCGTCGCCGTCGATGTCGGCGCCGATCACGGTCAGCCCTCCGGCGGAGTCGAAGCGCAACTCCCCGGCCTGGCCGGAGAAGGCGGCGCCGCCGATGAAGCCGAAGGCGGTGTCGCCGTTGCCGGCGTCGCCATCGGCATCGATCCCGGCCAAGTCGATCCTGTCGCCATCGGCGAAGTCGGCGATGACGTCGCGGGTGTCGAGGCCGGTGCCGGTGTCGCCGGCCGCGGCATAGACGAAGCGGTCGGCGCCGCTGCCGCCGATCAGCGTGTCGGCGCCGGCGCCGCCCTCGATCCGGTCGCCGCCGTCGCCGCCGACCAGTCGATCGTCGCCGGCGCCGCCGGCCAGGGCATCGTCGCCGTCCAGGCCGCGCAGGATGTTGTCGCCGGCGTTCCCGGTCAGCGTGTCGCCGAAGCGGCTGCCGTGGATGGTCTCGATGTCGCCGGCGATGACGTCGCCATTGGCGCTGCCGCCCTGGTTGACATGGGTCGCCAGGTTGATCGAGACGGCGGCGTCGCTTTCGGCGTAGCTGGCGATGTCGATGCCGTCGCCACCGCTGAGGATGTCGGCCCCGGCGCCGCCGCGCAACAGGTCGTTGCCGGCACCGCCGTCCAGGGCATCGGCGCCGTTGCCGCCGGCGATCCTGTCGCGGCCCTCACCGCCGGTGATGACGTCGCCGCCATTGCCACCGCGCAGCCAGTCGGCGTCGCCGCCGCCGTCGATGACGTCGAGGCCTTCGCTGCCGTCGATGACGTCGTCGCCGGCGCCGCCGGTGATCACGTCGAAGCCATTGCCGCCGTCGATGGTGTCGTCGCCGGCGCCGCCACTCACCACATCATTGCCGTTGCCGGCGTCGATGGTGTCATCGCCGGGCGTGCCGATGATGATGTCGGAACCGTTGGTGGTGTTGGTCGCAGTCATGTCCATGTCCCCCTTGCATGTCACACGCGATGTCCGAAGTCGGTGCCCGTCGCAGGGCCAGGGCCCGGAGGCCGCCGCTCGCCCGGCCGGGACGCGGCCCCGCAGACGGCAAAGGCCACGACGGTCGCGAAATCCGGCGAAGCCGGAGAGCCGTGAAAGGTTTCGCCGGATTCTGCCTGACGTCGTGGCCGATTCGAAGTCTATTTAGACTCGATCTTGTCAGGATGTGGAGTGGATTCTATCCGACGAAACCTATTTTCTAATGTGGCGGAATTAAAGAAAATGATCGATAATGGCTTTTCGGCAAGCGGCGCATAAATCGGTAATATTTATTTGAAGCAATTGCAGGGGGAATGTCGAAGATCTTGAGACGGGGGGCGCCGGCCCTGCGCTCTCACCGCAGGGCGGCGCGGCGGCTGAGGGCCTTGCCGAGGCGCTCGATGGCGAAGTTGACGACGAAGTAGACCGCCGCGGCCAGCAGATAGAACTGCAGGCTCATATAGTTGCGGCTGATCACCTCCTTGGTCGCCAGCAGCAGCTCGGTGACGCCGATCACCGACAGCAGGGTCGACGCCTTGACCATCTCGGTGCCGGTGTTGACCCAGCTGGGCAGGATCTGGCGCAGCGCCTGCGGTAGCAGGACCAGGACCACGGTCTGGCGGAAACTGAGGCCGAGCGACTTCGCCGCCTCGGTCTGGCCCGGCGGGATCGCCTGCAGCGCGCCACGCACGATCTCGCCGACATGCGAGCTGCAGAACACGGCCAGCGCGAAGATGCCGGCCTGCACCGCGGTCAGCTGGATGCCGATGACGGAGAGGATGTAGAAGGCGGCCAGCACCAGGACCAGCACCGGCGTGCCGCGGATGAAGTCGACGAAGAGCCGGGCCGGCCAGCGCAGGGCGCGGCCGCCATAGGTCAGGGCCAGGCCGATCAGCACGCCGAAGACGGTGCCGGCGGCGATCGACACGGCTGAGATCTGCACCGTCAGCCAGGCTCCGTCGAGCAGGGCCCAGCGTGCCACCCAGATCTGCTGCAGGAAGGCGTCCATCACTGGGCTCCCCCGGGCAGCCGCAGCCGCGCCTCGAGCCGGCGCAGCAGGAAGGCGATGACGGTGCAGGCGGCGACGTAGAGCAGGCTGGTGACCATCCAGGTCTCGATCACGCGGAAGCTCTCGGTGTTGATCTTGCGGGCGTAGAAGGTCAGCTCCGGCACCGCGATGGCCGCGGCCAGGGAGGTGTCCTTGAACAATGAGATGAAGTTGCTGCCCAGCGCCGGCAGGATGTTGCGCAGCATCAAGGGCGCCACCAGCAGCCGGCGGATCTGCATCGGCTTGAGGCCGAGCGCCGTGCCGGCCTCGATCACGCCCTTCGGCACCGACTGGATGCCGGCACGGAACACCTCGACCAGATAGGCGCCGGCATAGACCGAGAGCGAGGCGACGAAGCTGTCGATCTTGTCCAGCCGGATCCCCGCCCGCGGCAGGGCGAAGAACACGAACAGCAGGATCACCAGGATCGGCAGGTTGCGGAAGAAGGTGACATAGGCAGAGGCCAGGCCGCGGGCGACCCGGCTGCGCGAGGTGGCGGCGAAGGCGCCGATCAGGCCGAGGACGCAGCCGATCAGGATCGACACCACCGCCAGGCCGAGCCCGAGCGCCAGGCCGCTCAGCAGCAGGTCGCGGCTGTCCCAGACCACGCCGAAATTGAACTGGTAGTTCACCCGCGTCTCCGTCGGTGCCTTAGCGGAGAGGCCGGCGCTACCCCCTCACCCGAAATCGCGTTGCGATTTCGACCTCTCCCCAAGGAGAGGTGTAGGGCAGCCGTCCCTTTCCCTCTCCTTGGGGAGAGGGAGGGGCGGGGGGCGGGGGGGGGGGGGGGGGGGGGGGGGGGGGGGGGGGGCCCCCGAAGGAGAC
>NZ_JASATH010000255.1:0-9660 GCF_038440215.1 Inquilinus sp. OTU3971
GCCCCCCCCGCCGCGGCCCCCCCGGGGGGGGCGCCCCCCCCCCCCCCCCCCCCGGCCCGATCGCCGGACGTCCCTCGCTGTCGAGACCGACCAGCGCCGCCGGCGGCAGGCCATGCGCCGCCGGGTCGGCCACGGCCCGCAGCACGCCGAAGGGCAGCCCGGCTTCCGCCGCGGCCGCCGCCACCGCGGCACTCTCCAGATCGACGATGACGGCGCCGCTGTCGCGATGCAGCCGGGCCTTGGCCGCGGCCGTGTCGACGATGACGTCGCCGCCCCAGACATCGCCGCGAACGGCGCCGGGCAAGGCGGCTGCGAGCCGCGCCGCCAGCTCTGGATCGCAGCGATAGGCCGCCGCGCCCGTCGCCACGGCGGTGCCGATCACCATGTCCCCGGTCGCCAGTTCCGGCGCCAGCCCGCCGGCGATACCGAAGCTGAGCAGCGCGGTGGCCCCCTGCCCGGCCAGGTCACGCGCCAGCCGCTCCGCCCGGGCCGGATCGCTGGCCGAGCAGGCGACCAGCGGCGAGATCCGCCGCGCGATCTCCGCCTCCTTCGCCAGTCCGGTCAGGATGCCGAGCATGCGAAGCGCTGATTTGAATACTCTCCCCCTCCCCTTGCGGGAGGGGGTAGGGGGAGGGGGTTGTCGATCAAGGGACGCCCCGGCGGTCGATCAAGAGCCGGCTCGTTTTGGCGAGAGCCCCCTCCCCCTGCCCCCTCCCGCAGGGGGAGGGGGAGGATAAGAGGAAGCAGCCGGTCTTTGCCTCGACCTCTCACATCCCGACCTCGACCCGGCCGCTGTTGCTGTCGCGCAGGCGGCGATAGCGGGACAGGGCCCAGGTCGGGAAGAAGGCCGGGTAGCCGTGGTAGCGCAGGTAGAACACCCGCGGGAAGCCGACCGCGGTGAAGCTCGGCTCGTCCCACAGCCCGTCGGCGCGCTGATGCGCCGACAGCCAGGCGACGCCGCGCTCGACCGCCGGATGCCCGGTCTCGCCCACCGCCATCAGCCCCAGCACCGCCCAGGCGGTCTGCGACGCGGTCGAGGTGGCCGGCGTCATCTCCGGCTTGCCTTCGTAGTAGCTGTCGCCGGATTCCCCCCAGCCGCCATCCTCGCGCTGCTGCGCGATCAGCCAATCGACCGCCCGGCGGATCATCGGGTCCTGCGGGTCCATGCCGATGGCGTTGAGGGCGCACAGCACCGACCAGGTGCCGTAGATGTAGCTGGTGCCCCAGCGCCCGAACCAGGAGCCGTCGGCCTCCTGCTCCTGGCGCAGGAACGCGATGCCGCGAGCCACCGCCGGGTCGTCCATCCGCCGGCCGAGCTGGCCCAGCATGCTGAGGCAGCGCGCCGTGACGTCCGAGGTCGGCGGGTCCAGCAGCGCGCCGTGGTCGGCGAAGGGGATGTGGTTCAGGTAGTGATAGGTGTTGTCGACCTCGAAGGCCGCCCAGCCGCCATTCCTGCTCTGCAGCCCGAGCAGCCATTCGACGCCGCGGTCGATCGCCTCGCGGTAGCGCTCCGGGTCGGCCCGGTGCATCGCCATGACCACCACCGCGGTGTCGTCGAGATCCGGGTAATGCGCGTTGTTGTACTGGAAGGCCCAGCCGCCCGGCCGCACATCCGGCCGGCGCTCGGCCCAGTCGCCCTTGACGTCCAGCACCTGGCGCGGGACCAGCCAGTCGAGTCCCCGCTTGGCCCGCGCCACCGCCTCGGGATCGTTCGACTCCAGCAGCGCGTGCGCGGTCAGCGCCGTGTCCCAGACCGGCGACAGGCAGGGCTGGGCGTAGGTGACGCCGTCCACCGTGTCGACCAGCTTCTCGACCGAGGCCCAGGCGATCTGCAGGTCCGGATGGTCGTCCGGATAGCCCAGGCATTTGAACATCATCACGGAGTTGGCCATGGCCGGGTAGATCGCGCCCAGCCCGTCCTCGCCGTTCAGCCGCTCGGTGACGAACTCGACCGCCTTGCGGATCGACTTCTCGCGCCGCGGGAAGAACGGCTCGATCGGCCGCAGCACCCCGTCCAGCCGGCGGAAGAACCGACCCCAGAAGCTGCCGTCGACATGGACATGCCAGTTCTTCACCTGCTCCGGCGGCTCGACCATCAGCTCCTGGATCGACAGCGCGCCCGGGTTCGCCGGCCGCGGCTTCTTCGCCATGATCACCAGCAGCGGCACGATCACCGTGCGGCTCCAATACGACACCTTGTTCAGGTGGAACGGGAACCAGGAGGGCAGCACCATGATCTGCACCGGCATCACCGGCACGGCGCGCCACGGCACCTGCTCGAACAGCGCCAGCAGGATTCGGGTGAAGACGTTGGAGCGGGCGGCGCCACCGGCGGCCAGGATGGCGGCGCGGGCGCGGGCCATGTGCGGCGCGTCCGGGTTGTCGCCCGCCGCCTTCAGCGCGAAATAGGCCTTCACGCTGGCGCTGATGTTGAACGGCCCGTCATGCCACAGCGGCCAGCCGTCATGGGTGGCCGACTGGATGCTGCGGATGTAGTCGGCGAGCTTCGCCTCCTTCTCCCGGTCGACCACGCCGAGGAAGTGCTTCAGCAGGATGTATTCGGCCGGGATGGTGGCGTCGGCTTCGAGGATGAAGGCCCAGTGGCCGTCCTCGCGCTGCAGGTCGAGCAGCCCGCCGACGCCGCGGCCGATCGCGTCATCGAGGCTGGCGCGGGTGGGCCCGGCGAGGTCGTCGGTCTGGAAGGAGGGGCTGGAGATGGTCATCGGGACGGATCTGACGGCTGACGGGACAGGTCGGGCGAGGCGCCGGGCTGGTCGTAGACGCGGCCCTTCCAGGCCCCGCCGATGCCGGCCCAGTGGCGCCGCGCCGAATCGATGGTGGCGCCGAGATACACCAGCGCCGCAAGCGGCAGGAAGGGCGCCCACAGCGGCGAGCGCCGGTAGAAGCGCAGCATCGGCAGGTAGCTGCCGCTCATGATCGCCCAGGCGGCCAGGGCGACGTATCGTGCCGCCCCCTCCCCCAGGAGGGTCAGGGCGGGCGGCGCGATGTAGGTGACGATCAGGCCGGCGACGGTGCCGAGCAGCAGCCAGGGCGAATAGCGCAGCTGGGTATAGGCGGTGCGGGCGACCATGCGCCAGATCTCGCCGACATCGCCGTAGACGCGCAGGCTTTCCGCCTCGTCGGTGAGGTCGAGCCGGATCCGGCCGTTGCGCTTCAAGGCCGCGGCCAGGGCGCAGTCGTCGATCAGCGCGTCGCGGATGGCGGCAATGCCGCCGATCCGGGCCAGCGCGGTGCGTCGCACCAGCATGCAGCCGCCGGCCGCGCCCGCTGTCGCCTTGTCAGCCCGGTTCACCCAGGCGAAGGGGTACAGCATCTTGAAGAAGAAGACGAAGGGCGGCACCAGCCAGCGCTCGGCAAAGTCGATGCAGCGCAGCCGCACCATCAGCGACACCAGGTCGAGCCCGTCGGCCTCCCCGCGCGCCACCAGCTGCGCCACATTGCCCGGCCGGTGGACGATGTCGCCATCGGTCAGCAGGATCCAGCGCGCCTCCGGGTCGGCCTGCTCCGCCGCCGCGACGCCCTGCGACACCGCCCACATCTTGCCGACCCAGCCCGGCTGCAACGGCGCGCCGGAGACCACGGTCAGGCGGTCGGACGCGCCGGCGTCCGCCGCGGCGGCGCGGGCGAGGTCGGCGGTGCCGTCGGTCGACTGGTCGTCGACCACCACCACCTGCAGCCGGCCGGGATAGGCCTGGCGCAGATGCGAGCCGACCGCGGCGCCGATGCCCTCGGCCTCGTTGCGCGCCGGGATCACGACCACCACGCCGGGCCATGCGGCCGGCGGCGGCGCCGCGGGCGCGGTCGCGGTCTCCCAGAACCGGCCCTGGAACAGCCACAGCTTGAGCCACGCCGCGAGGCTGGCGAGAGCGAGGACCAGGCCGATCATGTCAGGTAGCCGTTCTCGCGGAACCAGTTGAGCGCGTCGACCAGGGCCTGGCGCGCCGGCCGCGGCCGGTAGTCCAGCGTCGCACGGGCCTTGTCCGAGGAGAAGTACATGGTCTTGCGGGCCATGCGCAGCGCGTCGCGCGTCACCATCGGCTCCTTGCCGGTGAAGCGCGACACCGTCTCGGCCACCAGCGCCACCGGCCAGATCGGCCCCAGCGGCAGCCGGATCTTCGGCGCCTTGCGGCCGACCAGGCCGGCGATCTCGGCCAGGATGGCGGAAAGGGCGAAATCCTCCCCGCCCAGGATGTAGCGTTCGCCCGGCACGCCGCGGGCGAAGGCGGCGAGATGGCCCTGGGCGACATCGTCGACATGGACCAGGTTCAGGCCGGTGTCGACGAAGGCCGGGATGCGTCCGGTCGCGGCCTCGACGATGATCCGCCCGGTCGGGGTCGGCTTGACGTCGCGCGGCCCGATCGGGGTCGACGGATTGACGATCACCACCGGCAGCCCGGTCTCGGCCGCCACCTGGCGAGCGCCATCCTCGGCCAGGAATTTCGACTGCTTGTACAGGCCGATCATCTGGCCTTCGGTCGCCAGCGTCGCCTCGTTCGCCGGCCGGCCGTCGGTATGGTGCCCCAGCGTCGCCACGCTCGAGGTATAGACGGCCCGTGAGACGCCGGCCGCGGCCGCGGCGCGCAGGATTGCCGCGGTGCCGGCGACATTGGTGCGCAGCATCGCCTTCGGGTCCGGGACCCACAGGCGGTAGTCGGCCGCGACGTGGAACAGCGCGGTGCAGCCCTGCAGCGCCGGCGCCAGCGAGGCCGTATCGTCGAGGTCGCCGGTCACCGGCTCGACCTCCAGCCCGGCGAGGTTGCGGCGGTCGCTGTTCGGGCGCACCAGCACCTTGACCCGATGGCCTTCCGCCAGCAGCGCGCGGGCCACGGCCGAGCCGACGAAGCCGGTGGCCCCGGTGACGAGGGCGATCTCGGTCATTCGTCCCCGCGGGGATCTGCCGGGAGTAAGGCCTGTCGCGGCATTGTCATCATGGCGGCGACACTGTCGAACCGGACCGGCGACCGCAACCGAAAAAGCCGTAACTCTCCCCTGCTGCGGCCGTTGGTCCGGGGCCGTTTGCCTTGACAATTCAGCGGGGTCTGCGATCTGGTGGCCCGGTCCGGGGCCGCGCGGCGGATCAGCCGCCGCACCATTGTTTCCGAACGGCCCCGGCCGAGGCAAGACAGGCGATCATGACCGTGCCGGCCGACCGAGCCATCGTCGACTCTCCCCCGCCTGCCGGCGCCGCATCGACCGGGCCGGGCGCCGTGGAGCTGGCGGCCAGCAAGACCTCCGGCCAGGAGAACTTCCCGGTCGGGTCCTGGCTGCTGCCGAAACGCCATCGCCCGCATATCGCCACCTTCTACCGCTTCGCCCGCGCCGCCGACGACATCGGCGACGACCCGGACCTGCCGACGGCCGAGAAGCTGGTCCGGCTGGATGCGCTGGAGACCGGGCTGGTCCAGCCGGGGCCGGAGGCCGCCGCCCGGATGCGCGCCTCGATCGCGGCCACCGGAGTCGGGCTGGTCGACTGCCGCGACCTGCTGACCGCCTTCCGCCGCGATGCCGAGAATCGCAGCTGTCGGAGCTGGGACGACCTGATCGATTATTGCCGCTATTCGGCCAACCCGGTCGGCCGCTACCTGCTGCGGCTGCACGGCCAAGCCGAATCGACCTTCCCGGCCGGCGATGCCCTCTGCACCGTGCTGCAGATCCTGAACCACCTGCAGGATTGCGGCGACGACTGGCGCAAGCTGCGCCGGATCTACGTGCCGACCGACTGGATCGAGGCGGCCGGCGGCATCGACCGCTTCTTCACCGCGGACGTGGCCTCCGCGCGCCTCCGCCGGCCGGTGCTCGACCGCTGCCTCGACCTGGTCGACGCCATGCTCGACACCGCCAGCACCCTGCCCGGCCAGCTGACTTCGCGGCCGCTGGCGGCGGAGGTCAGCGTCATGCTGTGGCTGGCTCGCAAGCTGGCGGCCCGGCTGCGCCAGGGCGACCCGCTGCTGGCCCGGGTGGCGCTGAGCAAGCCGGACTTCGCCAGGGCGCTGCGCCCCGGCCTGTCGGTGATGGCCTTCGGCGTCAGGCCGCTGGACGACGCCGCGCTGGTGCGGATGGCGGTGGCCCGCGCCAAATCCTCCTTCGCCTCCGGCATGCGCATCCTGCCGGCCGACGGCCGCCGTGCCATCTACGCCGTCTACGGCTTCTGCCGGCAGGTCGACGACATCGCCGATTCCAGCGCGTCGGTGGCGGAGAAGATCGCCGACCTGCAGGCCTGGCGGCAGCGGCTGGACCGGATCTTCGCCGGCCGGGGCGAGGACCCGCTGGATCGCGAGCTGATCTGGGCGATCCGCCGCTTCGACCTGCCGCGGTCCGAGTTCGACGGCATGCTGGACGGCATGACCATCGACGCCGCGGCCGAGGTGCGGATCGCCGACCGCACCGGGCTGGCGCATTACGCCCGCTGCGTCGCCGGCACCGTCGGCGTCATGGCGGTCAAGATCTTCGGCTGCCCGGACCAGGCCAGCGAGGCCTTTGCCGTGGCCCAGGGCGAGGCGCTGCAGCTGACCAACATCCTGCGCGACGTCGACGAGGATGCCGGGCTGGGCCGCCTCTACCTGCCGGAGAGCTGGCTGCGCGAGGCCGGCATCCCGACCGACGCGCCGATCCCGGCGATCGTCGCCGACCCGCGCATCGCCGCGGTCTGCGCCCGGCTGGCGGCCGAGATCCAGCCGCTCTATGCCGCCCTGCCCGGGCTGATGCCGGCCGGGACGGAGAAGCGGATGAAGGCCGCGCTGATCATGCAGCACAGCTACCGCCGGATCTTCGAGAGGCTGCAGGCCCGCGGCTATGCCGACCGGTCGGTGCGGCCGCGCCTGTCGAAGCGCGAGAAGATCGGCATCCTGCTCTCGGTCCTGCTGAAATGACGGCGCATGTCATCGGCGGCGGGCTGGCCGGCCCCGCCGCCGCGGTCGAGCTCGCCCGCACCGGCGTCCCGGCGGTGGTGTACGAAGCCACGCCCCGGCCCGGCGGCCGCTGCCGCGCCTTCCACGAGCCGGCGCTGGACCGGGTGATCGACAACGGCAACCACCTGGTGCTGTCCGGCAACCGCAACGTCCGGCGCTATCTCGACCTGATCGGCGCCGGCGACCGGCTGGCGGCCCCGGCCCGGCCCGGCTTCCGCTTCGTCGACCTGGAGCGCAACCGCGAATTCACCGTGCGGCCGAATCGCGGCCGGCTGCCCTGGTGGGTGCTGCTTGCCCGGCGTCGGGTGCCCGGAACCCGGCCGCGCGACTACCTGGCGCTGCGCCGGCTGGCCAAGGCCGGGCCGGAGGACACGGTGGCCGGCGTGGTGCCGCCGGGCGAGCTGTATCGCTGCCTGATCGAGCCGCTCGCCGTCTCCGCCCTCAATACCCCGGCCGACGAGGCGTCGGCCCGCGGCCTGTGGGCGGTGGTGGAGCAGACCCTGGCCAAGGGCGGCGCCCGGACCATCCCGCTGATCGCCCGCACCGACCTGGCGGACACCTTCATCAACCCGGCGCTGGAGTATCTGCACCGGCACCGCGTCACGGTGCGGACCGGCATGCGGGTCAAGGCGCTGGAGTTCGAGGAGGGGCGGATCATCGCGCTGGAGCTGGACCAGGGCACCCTGCCCCTGGCGCCGGACGACCAGGTCATCCTGGCGGTGCCGCCGGCGATCGCGGCGCGGCTGGTGCCGGGGCTGACCCCGCCGGAGACGGACGAGCCGATCGTCAACGGCCATTTCGCCATCCCGCTGCGGGAGGAGCCGCACGACATCGCCGGCATCGTCGGCGGCACCGCGCACTGGGTGTTCCGCCGGCCGGGCATCGCCAGCACCACGGTCAGCGCCGCGCGCGGCCTGGTCGACGCGCCGGCGGAGGAGCTGGCGTCGCTGCTGTGGGCCGATGTGGTGCGGGCCTTCCCGGACCTGGCCGGGCCGCTGCCGGCCTATCGCATCATCAAGGAGAAGCGGGCGACGATCCGCCAGAGCCCGGCCGACGAGGCGCGGCGGCCGGGCTGCCCGACGCCCTACCCCAATCTCTGGCTGGCCGGCGACTGGACCGCGACCGGGCTGCCGGCGACGATCGAGGGCAGCCTGCTGTCCGGCTTCCGCGCCGCCGACCATGTCCGCGCCGCCGGGGCGTCCCCAGGAACGGCGCGGAAAGGCAAGGTCAGGCCAGCATCTCGCGGACGAGCGGCATGACCTTGCCGCCGTAGAGCTCGATGCTGCGCATCAGCTTGCCGTGCGGCAGCGGCCCGGCGCTGTATTTCAGCTGGAAGCGCGCGGCGCCGAGTGCGGTGACGGTCGCGGCGATCTTGCGCGCCACGGTCTCGGGCGACCCGACATAGAGCGAGCCGTGCTCGGCCTCGCGCTCGAACTCGCCCTGCCCCATCGGCGGCCAGCCGCGCTCCGCCCCGATCTTGTCGCGCATCCGCTTGTAGTCGGCGAACAGCTCCTCGCGCGCCTGGACATCGGTGTCGGCGACATAACCCGGCGAATGGACGCTGACCGGCAGCACCGGCCGGCCCAGCTGTTCGAAGGCGCGGTGGTACAGGTCGACATAGGGGCGGAAGCGCTTCGGGTCGCCGCCGATGATGGCGAGCGCCAGCGGCAGGTCGTAGCGGGCGGCGCGGACCACCGATTCCGGGCTGCCGCCGACGCCGATCCAGGTCTTCAGCCGGCGCTCGCCCTCGATCGGCGGGAAGACGCTCTGGTTGCGCAGCGGCGGCCGGGTGCTGCCCTGCCAGGTCACCGGCTCCTGCCGCAGCAGCACCGCGAACAGGTCCAGCTTCTCCTCGAACAGCGTCTCGTAATCGCTGAGCTCGTAGCCGAACAGCGGGAAGGATTCGGTGAAGGAGCCGCGGCCGAGGATGACCTCGGCCCGGCCGTTCGAGGCCGCGTCCAACGTCGAGAAGCGCTGGAACACGCGGATCGGGTCGTCGGAGCTGAGCACGGTGACGGCCGAGCCGAGATGAATCTGGCTGGTGCGCCCGGCGATCGCCGCCAGCAGCACCTCGGGCGCGGAGACGGCGAAATCGGCGCGGTGATGCTCGCCGACGCCGAAGAAGCCGATGCCGAGCTGGTCGGCCAGCACCGCCTCCTCGACCACGTTCCGCAGCACCTGGCCGTGCGGCAGCGGGGCGCCGTCCGGCCCCGTGGTCACGTCGCCGAAGGTGTCGAGTCCGAGTTCGAGAGGCTGGGCCATGATGGTCTCTGGGTCACGAGGCAAGTCACGGCAGAAATGGCCACCCCGTGCGGCCGGTCAACTGTCCCGATCGGAAACAGACTGTCCCATGCGCGGACCTTCTCGCCCACTCAATCCGGCCGGAAGCGCCATTTCCGCTCCACCGCCGCGGCCAGGTCGATCCCGTTCGCCCGTGCGAACAGCAGGATGTGGCCGAGCATGTCCGCGGTCTCGTCCGCCAGCGCCTGCCGCAGCTCGGCCTCGGAGCGGCCGTGCGTCCGGCCGCGTCCGGTCAGCTTGTTCGAGACCTGGGTCAGCTCACCCAGTTCCTCCTGCAGCTTGAGCAGGAACCAGTCGGGATCGCGCCGCAGCCCGTTGGCCTCGGCATAGCGGCGGGACGCGTCCTCGAACTGATCCTTCAGGCGGTCGAGCATGGAGGCCTCGGGGAGAGATTGGGACGGCGGCCGCGGGATCCGCCTCAGCGCTCGAA
>NZ_JASATH010000256.1:0-9637 GCF_038440215.1 Inquilinus sp. OTU3971
CGGGTTGGACGACCGCGAGCCGCATGCTAGACCGGCAGCGCAACGCCCATAAGAAACGGTCGCCCATCATGTCCCGCACCGCAGCCCGCGCCCTGGTCGACACCCTGCGCCTGAACGGCGTCGACACCATCTTCTGCGTGCCGGGCGAGAGCTACCTGGCCGTGCTCGACGCGCTGCACGACGTGCCGGAGATCAAGCTGGTGGTCTGCCGCCAGGAAGGCGGCGCCGCCTATATGGCCGACGCCTACGCCAAGGCCACCGGCAAACCGGGCATCTGCTTCGTCACCCGCGGCCCGGGCATCACCAACGCCTCGGTCGGCATCCATGTGGCGCAGCAGGATTCGTCGCCGGTGATCGTGTTCATGGGCCAAGTCGGCCGCGACATGTTCGAGCGCGAGGCGTTCCAGGAGGTCGATGTCCGCAAGGTCTTCGGCTCGATGACCAAATGGGCGGCGCAGATCGACGACGCCGACCGGGTGCCGGAATTCGTCTCCCGTGCCTTCTATACCGCCACCTCCGGCCGCCCGGGCCCGGTGGTGCTGGCGCTGCCGGAGGACATGCTGGTCGAGCAGACCGACGCGCCGGATGCCCGCCCCGCCGTCCCGGTCGAGACCGGCATCGGCGTCGAAGCCCTGGCCCGGCTGCGCGACCTGCTGGCCGAGGCGAAGCGGCCGCTGCTGCTGATCGGCGGCGGCGGCTGGGACGCCAAGGCGCGGGCCGACATCCAGGCCTTCGCCGAGGCCTGGGAGGTGCCGCTGACCGTCTCCTTCCGCTGCCAGGACTATGTCGACAACGACCATACCCACTTTGTCGGCGATGTCGGCATCGGCCCGAACCCGAAGCTGGCCGAGCGGGTGAAGACCACCGACCTGCTGGTGGTGCTGGGCGCCCGGCTGGGCGAGATGACCACCGGTGGCTACACCCTTCTGAACGTGCCGGTGCCGGCGCAGCGGCTGGTGCACATCCATGCCGGGGCGGAGGAGCTGGGCCGGGTGTACCAGCCCGAGTTGGCGATCAACGCCAATTCCGCCGCCGTCGCCACGGCGCTGGCCGGCCTGGCCCCGGCCGGAGACATCCAGGCGCGGCAGGACTGGGTGCGCAGCGCCCGCGCCGATTACGAGGCCTGGCAGCAGCCGGTGGTGTCGCCCGGCGCGGTGCAGATGTCGGAGATCGTGCGCTGGCTGGTCGGCCGGCTGCCCGCCGATGCCATGATCTGCAACGGCGCCGGCAACTACGCCACCTGGTTCCACCGCTTCTATCGCTACCGCGGCTGGCGCACCCAGCTGGCGCCGACCAACGGCTCGATGGGCTATGGCGTGCCGGCCGGCGTCGCCGCCAAGCTGCAGCATCCGGAGCGGGTGGTGATCGCCGCCGCCGGCGACGGCTGCTTCCTGATGAACGGGCAGGAGCTGGCGACCGCGGCCCAGTACAACGCCGCGGTGGTGTTCCTGGTGATCGACAACGGCATGTACGGCACCATCCGCATGCACCAGGAGCGGGAATACCCGGCCCGGATCAGCGGCACCGGGCTGCAGAACCCGGATTTCGCGCAGCTGGCCCAGGCCTACGGTGCCCATGCCGAGACGGTGGAACGGACCGAGGAGTTCGCGCCGGCCTTCGAGCGGGCGGTCGCCTCCGGCCGGCCGGCGCTGATCTGGATCAAGCTGGACCCGGAGGCGATCACCCCGCGCGCCAGCCTGAGCCAGATCCGGGCCACGGCGCAGCAGGCCAAGGGCTAGGCCCAGCCGGCCATCAGCGTCAGCGCCCCCGCCCCGGCGCCGACGCCGAGCAGCACGTTGCGGCGGAACAAGAGGAACACGGCGAGGCCGAGCGCGGTGGCGCCGGCCCGCTCGGCCATCGAGGTCGCGGCCAGCGGGCCGGCCGGCAGCAGGATCATGCGCGCGATCAGCCCGGCCAGGATGGCGTAGGCGACGCAACCGACCCAGTCGAGCAGCGCCCCGCCCTCGCGCACCCGGCCGCCGAGAAAGACGCCGAGCGCCCGCCAGACATAGGTGGCGAGCGCGGCGCCGAGCAGCATCAGCCAGGGCAGAGCCTCAGCCATGTCGGCGTCTCCACAGCCGGTCGGCCAGGAAGGCGGCGGTGCCGGCGATCAGGCCGGTGGCCAAGAGCCCCCATTCCGGGTCGAGCCGGTACAGCGGCGGCCCCAGCGCCGCACCCAGCACCATGGCGCCGAGCCGCGCCCGGTTCCGGAGATCGGCGGTCAGCACCAGGATGAAGTAGAGCGGGTTGAGGAAGACCAGCCCGAGCGAGACCGAGGCCGGCACCGCCGTGACCAGGTAGTACCCGGCCGCGGTCCAGGCGACGCAGGACGCCCACAGGATGCCGGCGAAGCCGACGAAATAGGGCAGCCGCTGCTCCGGCGGCAGGGTCGGGCAGACCCGCATCCCCTGCACCCAGCCGGTGACGGCGACCAGATGCGCCGCGGCATAGTCCCACCAGCGCGGCCGCCCCGGCACGCGCAGCCCGGGCAGCAGCACCAGCGTCATCGGCAGCAGCCGGACATTGACCAGCGCCACCGCCGCGACCATGGCCAGCAGCGAGGCGCCGACGGCATACGCCTCGATCAGCACCATCTGGCCCGGCAGCGCCCAGCCGGTCAGGGTCGAGAGCAGCCCGACCGGCAGGCCGAGCCCGCTGGCCCGCACCAGCGAGCCGAAGCCGAGATAGGAGGCCCCGAGCACCAGGAGGGGCGCGCCCAGCACGTCGCGCACCCCGCCGCGAAAGGCGGCGCGAGGAGAGGCATAGGCACGGGTCTGGTCGAGCATGGACTCGCTTTTAGGACGGCGCTCCCGCCCGCCGGCATGCCGATCCGGCATGGAGGGTCTGCGGCGCGGCGGCGCCGGCCTAGCCGAGATCCAGCATGTCGAGGAACGCCTCCACCGCCTTGCTGCGGTAGTGGTCCGGATGGCGCAGCACGCGGAAGCGGCGGGCCGGGAATGGCGGGTCGAGCTGGTGCAACGTGCCGAAGCGCAGCCCCGATTCGACCGCCAGGCTGGACAGCACCCCCGCCCCTGCCCCGGCCTCGATCGCCGCCCGCACCGCCTCGTTGCTGGCCAGCTCGAGCGCCACCGGCAGCGCGGCCGGGTCGACGCCAAGCCGCCCGAGCGCCGATTCGAACACCTGGCGGGTGCCGGAGCCGCGTTCGCGCAGCACCCAGGGGCTGTCGGCGAAGCGGGCCGGCGCCACCATCCTCTCCCCGGCCCAGGGATGGCCGGCGCCGACCACCAGCACCAGCCGGTCGCCCGGCAGGCTGGCATGCTCGAAGCCGGCGAGGTCGAGATCGCCCTCGACGAAGCCGATATCGGCCCGGCCCTCGCGCACCGCCTCGGCCACCTGGGTGGTGTTGCCGATGGTGAGGTCGAGCTGCAGCCCGGGATGCGCCGTCCGGAACCGGTGCATCAGCGACGGCAGCCAGTAGTTGCCGATGGTCTGGCTGGCGTGCAGCGCCAGGACGCCGCGGCGCAGACCGGACAGGTCGTCCAGAGCGCGCTCGGCCAGGGCGGCGCGGATCAGCACCGCCCGCGCCTCCGGCAGGAAGGCGGTGCCGGCATCGGTCAGGGCGATGCCGCGGCCGACGCGGTGGAACAGCTTGGTGGCGTGGCGTGCCTCCAGCGCCTGGATCGCGGCGCTGGCGGCGGACTGGGTCAGGTTCAACGCCTGCGCCGCGCGGGTGACGTGCAGATGCTCGGCGACGGCGACGAAGATCCGGAGCTGTTCCAGGGTCATGCCGCGACCCCAGAGCAGCCGGACGGGCAATCACTCCGCGACTCGGGATCCGAGTCCATGGCGGCCATGGGCGTCATGGCGACCGCGGCGCAGGCCTTGCGCGCCCCGCAATCGATCGTCCTGACGATGGATAAGGGCCGAATCGATCGGATTTTTCGATCATGCAGCGACATATATCATGCTTAGGGCGAGTCGGCTGAAAAGCCGCATCGCCTTTCTCGCGAACTGGGCATACCCTGGTACCATCGACGGTATCATACGGTTCGGATGGCAGGCCGCGCCAAGACCTCGACGAATGAGGCGCCGGACCGAGATAAAATTCAAAGCAGTAGTATTATCGGTGAGTTTCAGACCTATATTAATAACCAGAGCGAGCGGTGGAGAAGGGGTAGTGCCAGATATTACACCTCACCGGAGCCCGAACTGCACAGCCCCTGCCGGGTCTGTGGGCAGTGGCGACGAGGCTGCACCCCGTCAACCACCTGATTCTCGCCGCAAACTCCAGCACATCATGAGCCGGAAACAGACATCCAGAAGCTGCGGATGGTGAGTCTCGATCCTCCAACCTTTGGCGGGTGGCAATGGCACCGACCGACGATCTCTTCACCAGCTATGCGAAGTCCTACGAGGCCCGCCGCGCGGCGGAGATGTCGCTCGAAGAATTCCTGAAAGGGTGTCGCAGCGACCCGATGATGTATGCGAGCGCGCCGGAACGGCTGCTCAACGCCATCGGCCAGCCGGAAATCGTGGACACCGCCCGCGATGCCCGGCTGGGGCGGATCTTTATGAACCGCACCATCCGGGTATACCCGGCCTTCTCCGAGTTCTACGGCATGGAGGAGACGATCGAGCGGATCGTCAGCTTCCTGCTGCACGCGGCCCAGGGGCTGGAGGAGCGCAAGCAGATCCTCTACCTGCTCGGCCCGGTCGGCGGCGGCAAGTCGTCGCTGGCCGAACGGCTGAAGGCGCTGATGGAGATCCATCCGATCTACGCGCTGAAGGCCGGGGACGACATCAGCCCGATCTTCGAGAGCCCGCTCGGCCTGTTCAACCCCGACACGATGGGCGCCGAGCTCGAGGAGCGCTACGGCATTCCGCGCCGGCGCCTGACTGGGCTGGTCAGCCCCTGGTGCCTGAAGCGGCTGGACGAGTTCGGCGGCGACATCTCGCGCTTCAAGGTGGTGCGGCTGCAGCCGTCGCGGCTGCGCCAGATCGGCATCGCCAAGACCGAGCCGGGCGATGAGAACAACCAGGACATCTCCTCGCTGGTCGGCAAGGTCGACATCCGCAGCCTGGAGACGCTGCCGCAGCACGACCCTGACGCCTACAGCTATTCCGGCGGCCTGAACCGCGCCAACCAGGGCCTGCTCGAATTCGTCGAGATGTTCAAGGCGCCGATCAAGATGCTGCACCCGCTGCTGACGGCGACGCAGGAGGCCAACTACGTCGGTACCGAGAACATCGGCGCCCTGCCGTTCACCGGCATCATCATGGCGCATTCCAACGAGTCCGAGTGGCAGGGCTTCAAGAACAACAAAAACAACGAGGCCTTCATCGACCGGATCTACGTGATCAAGGTGCCCTACTGCCTCCGGGTGACCGAGGAGCAGAAGATCTACGACAAGCTGATCCGCGGCTCGAAGCTGGCGGATGCGCCCTGCGCCCCGGGCACGCTGGAGATGCTGGCCCGCTTCTCGGTGCTGTCGCGGCTGCACGAGCACGAGAACTCCAACCTCTACTCCAAGATGCGGGTCTATGACGGCGAGAGCCTGCGCGAGGTCGACCCCCGCGCCCGCAGCCTGCAGGAGTACAAGGATGCCGGCGGGGTCGACGAGGGCATGGATGGGGTCTCGACCCGCTTTGCCTTCAAGGCGCTGGCCGCGACCTACAACCACGACACCAACGAGGTCGCCGCCGATCCCGTTCACCTGATGTATGTGGTCGAGCAGATGGTGCGCCGCGAGCAGCTGCCGGCCGAGATCGAGAAGCGCTACCTGGAGTTCCTGAAGGCCGAGCTGGCGCCGCGTTATGCCGAGTTCATCGGGCACGAGATCCAGAAGGCCTATCTGGAATCGTATCACGACTACGGTCAGAACCTGTTCGACCGCTATGTCGACTACGCCGACGCCTGGATCGAGGACCAGGACTTCAAGGACCCCGACACAGGCCAGCTGCTGAACCGCGACCTGCTGAACCAGGAGCTGACCAAGATCGAGAAGCCGGCCGGGATCGCCAACCCGAAGGATTTCCGCAATGAGGTGGTCAAGTTCGCCCTGCGCTCCCGCGCCGGCAACGAGGGCCGCAACCCGAGCTGGACCAGCTACGAGAAGATCCGCGACGTGATCGAGCGGCGGATGTTCAGCCAGGTCGAGGAACTGCTGCCGGTGATCAGCTTCGGCTCGAAGAAGGACGGCGACACCGAGAAGAAGCACGAGGAATTCGTCCTGCGCATGGTCAGCCGCGGCTACACCGAGCGGCAGGTCCGGCGCCTGGTCGAATGGTACATGCGGGTGAAGCAGGCGGGCTGAAGAAGGAGGTCGGAAGCGACGCGCGATGTCCATGCATATCATCGACCGGCGGCTCAATCCGGGTGGCAAGAGCCTCGTCAACCGCCAGCGCTTCCTGCGCCGGGCCAAGGCCCTGGTGCAGCGGGCGGTCCGGGACAGTTCGCGCGAGCGCAGCATCAAGGACCTGGAGCAGGGCGGCGAGGTCTCGATCCCGGTCACCGGCGTGAACGAGCCGCGGCTGCACCGCTCCGCCTCCGGCGGCCTGCGCGACCATGTGCTGCCGGGCAACAAGGAGTTCGTCGAGGGCGACACCCTGCAGCGGCCGAAGCGCGGCGGCGGGGGCGGCGGCAGCGAGGGCGCGCCTGACGGCGACGGCCAGGACGAGTTCCGCTTCGTGCTGTCGCAGGAGGAGTATCTCGAGCTCTTCCTCGACGATCTGGAGCTGCCCGACCTGGCCAAGCGCAAGCTGGTCGCATCCGAGAGCGTCGGCTGGCGGCGGGCTGGTTTCTCCACCAGCGGCCCGCCGGCCAGCCTGGCGGTGACCCGGACCATGCAGCGGGCGATGTCCCGGCGGATCGCGCTGCGCCGTCCGAAGCCCGGCGAGATCAAGGACATCGAGGCCGAGATCGTGGCGCTGGAGGGCGAGGCCGACGCCGACCAGGACAGGATCGACCAGTTGCAGGAGCAGCTGGATCATCTGCTGCGGCGCAGCCGTCGCATCCCCTATATCGACCCGGTCGACCTGCGCTACCGCCGGCTGGAGGCAACGCCGAAGCCGGTGGCCCAGGCGGTGATGTTCTGCCTGATGGACGTCTCCGGCTCGATGACCGAGCACATGAAGGACCTGGCGAAGCGCTTCTTCGCCCTCCTCCACCTGTTCCTCAAGCGCCGCTACAAGCATGTCGAGATCGTCTTCATCCGCCACACCCACCAGGCCGAGGAGGTGGATGAGGAGACGTTCTTCTACTCGACCGAGAGCGGCGGCACGGTGGTTTCCACCGCGCTCGAGATGATGGCGTCGATCGTGGCCCAGCGCTACCGGCCGGAGGACTGGAACATCTACGCCGCCCAGGCCTCGGACGGCGACAACCTGTCGAGCGACAGCGCCAAATCCGCCGCCCTGCTGAGCGACGAGATCCTGCCGCTGTGCCAGTACTTCGCCTATCTGGAGGTCGGCCGCGACGAGGACCCGATGTCGTCCGGCGTGGTGCCACGGCAGACCGACCTGTGGCAGACCTATGACCGGGTGCGGAAGGCCGATGCGCCCTTCGCCATGCGCAAGGTCTGGCACCGCCGCGACATCTATCCGGTGTTCCGCGAGCTGTTCCAACGTCGCGACGTGCAGACCGCGGGGGCCGAATGACAGATGATGCTCTGCTCTTCCCGGGCACCGACTGGGACTTCGGCACGATCCAGCGGATCTACGACCGGGTCGGACAGGTGGCGAAGGGGCTGAAGCTCGATACCTACCCCAACCAGATCGAGGTGATCACCGCCGAGCAGATGCTCGACGCCTATTCCTCGATCGGCATGCCGCTGTTCTACAAGCACTGGTCCTTCGGCAAGCAGTTCGCCCAGAACGAGGTGCTGTACCGCAAGGGGCTGCGCGGCCTGGCCTATGAGCTGGTGATCAATTCCAGCCCCTGCATCAGCTACATCATGGAGGAGAACTCAGCGACCCTGCAGACGCTGGTGATCGCCCATGCCGCCTTCGGCCACAACACCTTCTTCAAGACCAACTACCTGTTCAAGCAGTGGACCGATGCCGAGGGCATCCTCGACTATCTGGAGTTCGCCAAGGGCTACATCGCGCAATGCGAGGAGCGCTACGGCCAGATGGCGGTCGAGCAGCTGCTGGACGCCGCCCATGCGCTGATGAGCCACGGCGTGCACCGCTATCCGCGGCCGCGCCGGCCGGACCTGAAGACCGAGGAGCGGCGGGCCAAGGATCGGCTGGAGTACCAGGAGCAGGTGTTCAACGACCTGTGGCGCACCCTGCCGAACGCGCCGGCCAAATCCGGGCCGGTGCTGAGCGAGGAGCGCCGCCGCGCCCTGCTGGAGCTGCCGCAGGAGAATATCCTCTACTTCCTGGAGAAGTCGGCGCCGCGGCTGCAGCCTTGGCAGCGCGAGCTGCTGCGCATCGTCCGGCTGGTGGCGCAGTACTTCTATCCGCAGTCGCAGACCAAGGTGATGAACGAGGGCTGCGCCTGCTGGGTGCACTACAAGATCATGACCACGCTGCACGAGCAGGGCGCCCTGAACGACGGCGCCTTCCTGGAGTTCCTGCAGTCGCACACCAACGTCGTGTACCAGCCGGACTTCAACGACCAGCACTACAGCGGCATCAACCCCTATGCCCTCGGCCTGGGGATGATGCAGGACATCGAGCGGATCGTCGTCGATCCGACCGCCGAGGACCGCGAATGGTTCCCGGACATCGCCGGGAAGGGCGACGCCACCGGCGTGCTGCAGGATGTCTGGGCGAACTATCGCGACGAGAGCTTCGTCTCGCAGTTCCTCAGCCCGCGGCTGATCCGGCAGTGGCGGATGTTCCACCTGCTGGACGATTCCGGCCAGCCGGAGCTGCGGGTCGACGCCATCCATGACGAGCACGGCTATCGCCGCATCCGCCGGGCACTGGCCCGCCACTACGATGTCGCCTGGGTCGACCCGGACATCCAGGTGGTCGATGTCGACCTCGCCGGCGACCGCCGCCTGATCCTGCATCACAGCGTGGTGAACGGCATCCTGCTGGCTGAGAACGACACCAGGCAGGTGCTGCAGCATCTGGCCGATCTGTGGGGCTACGACGTGCTGCTGAAGGAGATCGATCCGGCCAGCAACGCCGTGCTGAAGGAACATTCCGCCAGCGCCCGGTCGACGTTCTTCTGAGCCGGCCGCCCTACCCCGCTTCCCCCGCCGGCTTGGCGCGGTCGAGCGCGTGTTGGGCCACGGCCGAGGCCGCCGCTCCGCCGCCGCCCGCCACGGTCACGGTCGGGACCGCGAAGGCGATGCCGTTGGCTTCGAAGGCCTTCTTGAGCATCGCCATGGCCCGGCGCCGGATCACGAACTGCTCGCCCGGCCTGGTCATCATCTTCAGTCGGATCTGGACGGCATAGTCGCCGAACTGCTCAACCCCCTGCATCTTCAGCGTCTCCAGGATGTGCGGCGCCATCTCCGGGTCGGCCAGGAGGGCCTTGCCGATCTCCTTGACGATCGGCTTGATCCGGTCGAGGTCGGTGTCGTAGGTGACCGAGACCGTCATCTTGTCGATCACCCAATCGCGCGAATAGTTGGTGATCTTGTCCAGCGCGCCGAACGGGATGGTGTGCAGCGCGCCGCGGTGGTGGCGCAGCTTGAGCGAGCGCAGCGAGAACCCCTCG
>NZ_JASATH010000257.1:0-9231 GCF_038440215.1 Inquilinus sp. OTU3971
CTAGGGGCCGCGCACCAGCCCGAGCGCGATCGAGGCGTCGAGCCGGTCGACCACGTCGCGGTGCTCGGCCAGCATGCCGTCGCGCAGCCGGTACAGGTCGGCGGTGGCGAAGCGCAGCACCGCGCCGGTCGGCGCCGCGCCCAGCAGGGGGCCGCGATGGGTCCCCTGCCACTGCGCCATCGCCATCAGCCGGTCGCCCTCGACCACCACCTCGTGGCGCAGGGCCCGCAGGTCCGGCAGCGCCGTCTGCAGCATCCGGGCGAATTCCCTGTAGCCGGCGATCCCCGGCGCAATCAGCGGGCTGTCGCTGGTGAAGTCGGGATGGACCATCCCGTCCACTGCGGCCAGGTCGTGCCGGCCGTAGAGCCGGTCGCGGAACTCCAGGAACCGCCGCCGGATATCCTCGTTCATCGCATCCCTCCTCCGTCTCCGTCCGCCGAGGATCGCGGCCGTGTTATCCTGGGACCAGAGGACAAGTTATCCTGGTACTGGGAGCATCAGGCTGATGACGGAGCAGCGCCGGTCCCGGGACCGGGAGGAGCTGGCGGCGTTCCTGCGCAGCCGGCGCGAGCGGCTGGAGCCGGCGGCGGTCGGGCTGCCGGCCACGGTGAGGCGGCGCACGCCCGGGCTGCGGCGCGAGGAGGTGGCCCAGATCGCCGGCGTCGGGGTCACCTGGTACACCTGGCTGGAGCAGGGCCGCGCCATCCAGGTCTCCGCCCATGTGCTGGAGCAGGTGGCGCGGGCGCTGCGGCTGGATGCGACCGAGCGGACCCATCTCTTCACCCTGGCCCATGACCGCCCGCCGCCGATGCGGCCGGCGGAGAATATCGGCGTAACCCCTGCCCTGCGACGGATGCTCGAGGCCGTGGACGGCCCGGCCTACCTGGCCACGGCCTGCCTCGACGTCGCGGCCTGGAACACGGCTTTGTCGGCGGTGTTCGGCGACCTGACCCCGCTGCCGGAAGAGGACCGCAACATGCTGTGGCTGGTCTTCGCCAGCCCGCCGCACCGCGCCGCGATCCCGAACTGGGAGGCGGAGGCGCGCGGCATGCTGGCCCGCTTCCGCGTCGAGTTCGGCCGCCACCGCGACGACCCGGTCTTCCTGGCGCTGATCCGCCGGCTGGACCAGGCCAGCCACGACTTCCACCGCTGGTGGCCGGAGCAGGACGTGACCCGGCGGCCGGACCCGGTCAAGCGCTTCACCTCGCGCCATGGCCCGATGGCGCTGGAGCAGAGCGTGTTCCGGGTCGAAGAGGCGCCGGACCTGCGGCTGGTCGCCTATGTCCCGGTCGATGAGGACAGCCGCCGGATCGTGGCCCGGCTGCGGCAGGAGTGGCCGCCGCAGGGCTGAGGATCCCTCTGGGATTTCCCGGGCGATGGCCGCAAGATGCGCGCCGCAGAGAGGCTGTCCGAGACGACGAATGACCCAGATATTGAAGACCATCACGCCGGTGAACGGCGGCATCTATGTCGAGCGGCCGCTGGCGACGCCGGCCGAGGCCGAGGCGGCGCTGGCCCGCGCCCGGGTGGCCCAGGCCGAGTGGCGGCGCGTGCCGGTGTCGGAGCGGGCGCGCCTGTTGTCCGCCGCGGTCGACGCCTTCGTCGCCGCCGGGCCGGAGATCGCGCGCGAGATCACCTGGCAGATGGGCCGGCCGGTCCGCTACACCCCCGGCGAGGTGCGCGGCTTCGAGGAGCGGGCGCGCTATATGATCTCGGTGGCCGAGGGGGCGCTGGCCGATATCGATGTCGGCCCGAAGGAGGGTTTCCGCCGCTTCATCCGGCGCGACCCGCTGGGCACGGTCTTCGTCGTCGCGCCCTGGAACTACCCCTACCTGACCGCGGTCAACGCCGTGGTCCCGGCGCTGATGGCCGGCAACGCGGTGATCCTGAAGCATTCGCACCAGACCCCGCTCTGCGCCGAGCGCTTCGCCGAGGCGCTCAAGAACCTGCCGGCGGGCGTGTTCCAGCACATCCATGCCGACCATGACACCACCGCCAAGATGATCGGCAGCGGCGCGGTCGATTTCGTCGCCTTCACCGGCTCGGTCCCCGGCGGCCGGGCGGTCGAGGAAGCTGCCGCCGGCCGCTTCGTCGGCGTCGGGCTCGAGCTCGGCGGCAAGGACCCCGGCTATGTCCGCGCCGATGCCGACCTGAAGCACGCGGTCGAGACGCTGGTCGATGGCGCCTTCTTCAACTCCGGCCAGTCCTGCTGCGGCATCGAGCGGATCTATGTCCACGCTTCGGTCTATGACGCCTTCGTCGAGGGCGCGGTCGAGCTGACCCGGCAATACGTCCTGGGCGACCCGACCGAGGAGGCGACGACGCTGGGCCCGATGGTCCGGGCATCGGCCGCCGATTTCGTGCGCGGCCAGACCGAAGAGGCGGTGCGCCAGGGCGCCCGCGCCCTGATCGACGCCAAGGGCTTCACCGCCGACAAGGCCGGCACGCCCTATCTGGCGCCGCAGGTGCTGACCGGCGTCGACCATTCGATGCGGGTGATGACCGAGGAGAGCTTCGGCCCCGTCGTCGGCATCATGAAGGTGGCGTCGGACGAGGAGGCGGTGCGGCTGATGAACGACAGCCCCTACGGCCTGACCGCGTCGGTCTTCACCCGCGACGTCGACGCCGCCATCGCCATCGGCGACCAGGTCGCGACCGGCACCTGGTTCCTGAACCGCTGCGACTATCTGGACCCGGCCCTGGCCTGGACCGGCGTCAAGGAGTCCGGCCGCGGCTGCACCCTCTCGACCCTCGGCTACGACTACCTGACCCGGCCGAAATCCTTCCACCTGCGGCTTCCCTGACCGGCGCCCCCTTTCCGCGAGACAAGAATGCTCAAAGGCAACTGGAACTACCCGACCGCGGTGAAGTTCGGCCCCGGCCGGATCAAGGAGCTGCCGGACCTGTGCAAGGCCCATGGCCTGACGCGGCCGCTGCTGGTGACCGATCCCGGCCTGGCGAAGCTGGCGATGATCGCCGACGCCGTGGCCGCCAACGAGGCCGCCGGCATCCCGACCGCCGTGTTCAGCGACGTCAAGCCGAACCCGACCGGCAGGAACGTCGCCGACGGCGTCGCCGTATACAGGGCCGGCGGCCATGACGGCGTCATCGCCTTCGGCGGCGGCAGCCCGCTGGACGCCGGCAAGGCCATCGCCTTCCACGCCGGCCAGTCGCGCCCCTTATGGGACTTTGAGGATATCGGCGACTGGTGGACCCGCGCCGATGCGTCGAGGATCGCCCCGGTGATCGCGATCCCGACCACCGCCGGCACCGGGTCGGAGGTCGGCCGCGCCGGCGTCATCACCGACGAGGAGGCGCATGTGAAGCGCATCATCTTCCATCCGAAGATGATGCCGGTCGTCGTGATCGCCGATCCGGAGCTGAGCATCGGCCTGCCGCCGCATGTCACCGCCGCCACCGGCATGGACGCGCTGGCCCATTGCCTGGAGGCGTTCTGCGCCCCCGGCTTCCACCCGATGGCCGACGGCATCGCGCTGGAGGGCATCCGGCTGATCCGGGAATGGCTGCCGGTCGCGGTCAAGGACGGCCGCAACCTGGAGGCGCGCAGCAACATGCTGGTCGCCGCCAGCATGGGCGCCACCGCCTTCCAGAAGGGGCTGGGGTCGATCCACTCCCTCGCCCACCCGCTCGGCGCCTTGTACGACGCGCATCACGGGCTGCTGAACGGCATCCTGATGCCGTACTGCATGGTCCACAACCGCGATGCCATCGAGGGCCGGATGGAGCGGTTGGGCCGCTACATCGACCTGTCGAACCCCAGCTTCGACACCGTCCTGATCTGGGTGCTGGGCCTGCGCCGCGAGATCGGCATCCCGCACACGCTGAAGGACATCGGCATCGGCGACAACCGGGCCGAGGAGATCGGCCGGATGGCCGAGGCCGACCCGTCGACCGGCAGCAACGCCAAGCCGGTCAAGGCCGACGACTTGCGCGCCGTGTTCGTCGACGCGGTGAACGGGCGGCTGTAAGGCCGGCCCACCCTCACCCTGTCCTGCCTGGGCTTAACCCGGGCAGGACAGGGAATCTCGATGCTGCTCTGAGTGGCCCTGGATTGCCGGGTCAAGCCTGGCAAGGGGGCTGGGGTCGATATCCGTCAGCGGATCGGCGGCCACTGCATCGCCGTATGGATGACGGTCGCAATCAAGATCCTGTTGTCCCTGACCTCGTAGACCAAGCGGTGGCTTCGAGCGGAACGCTGCATCAACGTCATGGGGAGCGATCTAGAGGAAGATGTCGTCATTGTCGCGAAGCGCGCGCCAAGTCCATTCACCTTCATCGCTTGCCGAGCCGTTTCAGCAACGCGGCTCGCCTTGCCTCGCCCTCGGCGACAACCTGTTCATGCGAGACCATGCGGCCGGCGGCGATGTCCTCGCGGCCGAGCCGAACCTTCTCGGCCAGGAACGCCTGGTAGTCCTCCTGGGTGCCCTGCGGCAAATCCTGTGACACCCTAGTCTCGTTTTCCGCCGAGCGATTGGCTACTCATTGGATGACAATCGCCACCGATAGTCTAGTCAGCTCATCCCTCGCAGGCCCGACGCCCTCGCCTCTCTTCCCGTCTGCTACAGCCGCGCCGGAACCCCTTTACTCGTGCGGCATTTTGCATTCCGTCGCATCGGTCGCATTGAAAATTATTAACCCCATCGCACTGCACAAAAGTCTTACATGTCGGTGAGGCACCGGGGCGGGCAGGCCTTTTTTCCGGTGCAATCCGGCTGCGGGAAACAGGCCATGAAGCGCTCGGTTTTGGGGGTCGTCGCGGTCCTCGGCATCGCCGTTGCCGCCGTCACATGGCAACGCTTCGGCAACGCCGACGCGATCGAGCGCAGCGGCAAGGCCGCCGAGGCCGGTGCCTCCGGCCAGTCCGGGTCGAAGAACGCCGGCGGGCGGTCCATCCCCGTGGTCACCGCCGCGGTCGAGCAGAAGCCGGTCGCCACCACCATCTCCGCCATCGGCACGGTCGAGCCGATCTCGACCGTCCTGGTCACCTCCCGCATCGACAGCCAGGTGATGCAGGTCCATGTCGCCGACGGCCAGACCGTCCAGGCCGGCGACTTGCTGTTCACCCTCGACGACAAGCCGCCCAAGGCCGCCGTCGCCCTGGCCCAGGCCAACCTGGCCAAGGACCAGGCCGACCGCGACCAGACCGCGATGGATGTCGAGCGCGACAAGCCGCTGGTCAAGACCGGCGCGGTCTCGCAGCAGGCCTATGACCTGGCGGTCGCCGCCGCCAAACGGTCGGAGGCCAGCGTCGCCGCCGACCAGGCCAATCTCGACCAGGCCCAGCTGACCCTGTCCTACACCCAGATCCGAGCCCCGATCACCGGCCGCCTCGGCGTCGTCTCGGTCACCGCCGGCAACCTGGTCAAGGCCAACACCACCAACAGCAACGCCAGCAGCGGCGCCGTCACCAGCCTGGTCACCATCACCGAGATGACGCCGATCCGGATCGCCTTCACCGTGCCGGAGCGGAGCCTCGATGCCATCCGCGCGGCGATGACCAGCCCGACCCCGCCGCAGGTCGAGGCCTTCGACAGCGACGGCCAGCGCCGCATCGCCAGCGGCCAGCTCAGCTTCATCGACAGCACCGTCGACACCAAGTCGGGAACGATCCCGCTGAAGGCGACCTTCGACAACGCCGCCTTCGCCCTGTGGCCGGGGCAGTTCGTCCGGGTGGCGCTGCAGCTGGGCACCCAGGACAATGCCGTCACCGTGCCGACCGTGGCGCTGCAGGCCGGCCAGGACGGCGCCTTCGTCTTCGTCGCCAGGCCGGACGGCACCGCCGAGATGCGGCCGGTGACGGTGGCGCGGACGGTCGGCGACACCGCCGTTGTCGCCCAGGGCGTGAAGCCGGGCGAGAAGGTGGTGACCGAGGGCCAGCTGCGGCTGATGCAGGGCAGCCGCATCACCGAGAAGGCCGGCACGGCCCCCACGGCGCCGCGCGCGGACGGCGTCGCCTCCGCCGTCAGCCCGACCTGATCCGGGCGCGGGGGGATACGGCCATGAGCCTCTCCGAGCTCTGCATCCGCCGCCCGGTGATGACGACCCTGCTGACGGTCGCCATGGTCATGGCGGGCCTGTTCGCCTTCGGCCAGCTGCCGATCGCGGCGCTGCCCAACACCGACTTCCCGGTGATCAACGTCTCGGCCAGCCTGCCCGGCGCCAGCCCGGATACGATGGCGAGCTCGGTGGCGACGCCGCTGGAGAAGCAGTTCGAGACCATCGCCGGCATCCAGTCGATGTCCGCGACCTCGACCCAGGGGTCGACCACCATCACCCTGGAATTCGACCTGAACCGCGACATCGACGCGGCCGCCGCCGACGTCCAGTCCGCCATCACCGCGGTGCAGCGCAGGCTGCCGCCGGAGATGACCGCGCCGCCGAGCTACCGCAAGGTCAACCCGGCCGACGCGCCGATCATGCTGCTGTCGGTCAGCAGCGACACGCTGCCCCTGTCGACCCTGGACGCCTTCGCCGAGCAGGTGATCTCGCCCAGCCTGTCGACCCTGACCGGCGTGGCCCAGGTGTCGATCTACGGCAGCCAGAAATACGCCGTCCGCATCCAGATCGACCCCGATGCGCTGAACCATCGCGGCATCAGCGTCGACGACGTCCGGAAGGCGGTCGCCGCCGCCAACGTCAACACGCCGGTCGGCACCCTGCAGGGCCCGCAGCAGCAGCTGATCCTGCAGGCCGACACGCAGATGTACGACGCCAAGGCCTTCGCCGACCTGATCGTGGCGTCGCCCAACGGCATGCCGGTGCGGCTCGGCGACATCGCCAAGGTGATCGACTCGGTCGAGAACGACCAGACCGCCAGCTGGTTCGACCAGAACCGGTCGATCGTGCTGGCGGTGCAGCGCCAGCCCGACGCCAACACCGTCGCCATCGTCGACGCGGTGAAGGATCTGCTGCCGAAATTCAGCGCCGACATGCCGCCTTCGGTGAAGATCAACGTTCTGAACGACCGGTCGACCTCGATCCGCCAGGCGGTCACCGACGTGCAGTTCACGCTGGGCCTGACCATCGCGCTGGTGGTGATGGTGATCTTCCTGTTCCTGCGCCGGGTGTCGGCCACCATCATCCCGACGGTGACGGTACCGATCTCGCTGATCGCCACCGTCGCCGGCATGTATCTGTGCGGCTTCTCGATCGACAACATCTCGCTCTTGGGCCTGACCCTGTCGGTCGGCCTCGTGGTCGACGACGCGATCGTGATGCTGGAGAACATCGTCCGCTACATCGAGGAGGGCATGAAGCCCTTCGAGGCGGCGCTGAAGGGCAGCCGCGAGATCGGCTTCACCATCCTGTCGATCACCCTGTCGCTGGTCGCCGTGTTCATCCCGGTGCTGCTGATGGGCGGCGTGGTCGGCCGCATCTTCAACGAATTCGCGGTCGTCGTGACCATGTCGATCGCGGCCTCGGCCTTCGTCTCGCTGACGCTGACGCCGATGATGTGCTCGCGCTTCCTGCACGGCCATGACGAGGAGAAGCCGGAGGGCGCGACCGGCCGGACGCTGGAGCGCGGCTTCGACGCCATCCTCGGCTTCTACTCCCGGACGCTGGGCTGGTGCCTGGCGCACCGCCCGGTGATGCTGCTGGTGTTCTTCGGCACCATCGCCGGCACCGCGCTGCTGTTCCAGGCGATCCCGAAGGGCTTCTTCCCGACCGAGGATCTGAGCCAGCTGCAGGTCACCACCCAGGCCCGGCAGGACGTGTCCTTCGACGCCATGATCGGGCTGCAGAACCAGGTCCGCGAGGTGTTCCGGAAGTCGCCCTATGTCCAGGACGTGGTGTCGAGCGTCGGCACCAACGGCTATGGCGGCACGCTGAACTCCGGCCGGCTGTTCGTGCAGCTGAAGCCGAAGCAGGAGCGCCCGCCGCTCGACACCGTGATCTCCGACCTGCGGCGCCAGCTCGGCCCGATCTCCGGCATCGACAGCTACATGGTGCCGGTGCAGAACCTGCGGGTCGGCGGCCGCACCTCCTCGGCCCAGTACCAGTTCGTGATGCAGGGCCTGAACCAGCAGGAGCTGTATGGCTGGGCCGGCAAGATGACGACCGGGATGCGGAGATCGTCGGTGCTGCAGGACGTGGTCAGCGACCTGCAGCTGAACGCCCTGCAGGCGACGCTGAAGGTCGACCGCGACAAGGCGGCCCAGCTGGGCGTCACCAGCGACGCGCTGCGCTCGACCCTCTATGGCGGCTTCGGCACCGAGCAGATCTCGACCATCTTCACCTCGGTGGACAGCTACGAGGTGATCCTCGAGCTCGACCCGGCCTTCCCGTGGTCGGCGGATTCGCTCGACAAGATCTATGTCCGCTCCTCCAACGGCGAACTCGTGCCGCTCGGCGCCTTCGCCACGGTGGAGCGCACGGCCGGGCCGCTGTCGGTCAACCAGCAGGGGCAGTTGCCGGCCGTCACCATCTCGTTCAACGTCGCCGGCGCCAAATCGCTCAGCGATGCGACGGCGGAGATCGACCGGATCAAGTCCGACATCGCCCTGCCGGTCACCATCACCACCGCCTATGCCGGCAACGCCCAGGTGTTCCAGCAGTCGCTGCAGAACCAGGGGCTGCTGCTGTTCGGCGCGGTGCTGACGATCTACATCGTGCTCGGGATTCTCTACGAGAGCTTCACCCATCCGCTGGTGATCCTGTCCGGCCTGCCCTCGGCGGCGATCGGCGCGCTGGGCACGCTGATGCTGTTCCGCACCGACCTGTCGGTGATCGCGATCATCGGCGTGCTGATGCTGATCGGCATCGTCAAGAAGAACGCGATCATGATGATCGACTTCGCGCTGAACGCGCAGCGCAGCGAGGGGCTCGCGGCCCGCGACGCGATCTACCGCGCCTGCACTTTGCGCTTCCGGCCGATCATGATGACCACCATGGCGGCGCTGATGGGCGCGCTGCCGATCGCGGTCGGCCAGGGGGCGAGCGCAGAGCTGCGGCAGCCGCTGGGCCTGGCCGTGGTCGGCGGGCTGATCGTGTCGCAGATGCTGACGCTGTACATCACCCCGGTGCTGTACCTCTATGTCGAGGACCTGACCCACGGCGCCCTGTCCTTCGGCCGCTGGATCCGGCGTGGGGCCAAGGTCAGCGTCGTGCCTGGCCACGCTCCGGCGGAGTGACCGCAACGTCCTTCGGGCTTCCTAGAGGAAATTGAGGTCCGGTCACGTCAAGGTCTGATACCGGGTGGCCCGGAATATT
>NZ_JASATH010000258.1:0-9060 GCF_038440215.1 Inquilinus sp. OTU3971
GCCCCGGGGGGGGGGGGCGGGGGGGCGGGCCGCCCGCGACCGCGGCGTCGGCCGTGTCAGCGGCGGCCAGGGCCTCGTCGTCGAGGATCAGGGTGAAGCAGTTCAGCCGGCCCTGCGCCGCATGGGCCCGGGCCAGGGTTGCCGCGACGACCTCGCGAACGCTGGCCCGGCCGGCGGCGATATCGGCCGCAATGGCGCTGGCGCTGGACGGGGCGGGCGACGTGTCGGGCATGTCCTGAACCTCGGCGGCGATCTCGGTGCGCTGGCGCAGAGCATAGCGGCCGCCTGAGGCTCCGGCACGCGACACGCATGCCGACAGGCGATGTCGCGTCAGGCCGCTTCGGACAGCGGCGCCGCGTCGGCGGGCAGGGTGACGCCCAGGTCGATCACGGCCCGCAGCGGCAGGTGATCGGAGGCGATCCGCGACAGCGGGCTGCGATGGACGTCCACTTGGCGCAGCACGCCCTGCGGCCAGCCCAGGATGCGGTCGAGCGAGATCAGCGGCAGCGGGGCGGGGAAGCTGGGTGGGCTGGCCTGCAGCGGCCCGAACAGCGCGCCGAGCGGCTGCAGCGAGGAGCGCCGGCCGGGACGCCATTCGTTGAGGTCGCCGACCAGCAGGGTCGGCATGCTCTCGCCCCCGGCGATCTCGTCGAGAATCATCGCAGCCTGGCGCATCCGGCAGCGCCGCAGCAGGCCGAAATGAGCCGCCACCACCCGCAGGCGGCCGGCGGGCAGCGCCAGCTCGGTGACGATGGCACCGCGCGGCTCGGCGCCCGGCAGCGTCAGGCGGCGCAGGCGGGTGACCGTGCCGTCCCGCACCAGCAGGGCATTGCCGTGCCAGCCATGGCCGTCGGGCAGGTCGGAGACGTGCACCAGATGCAGGCCGCTGTCGCGGCGCAGCGTCTCGGCGTCGAGCAGGCCGGAGCGGCGGCCGAACCGGCGGTCGACCTCCTGCAGCGCCACCACGTCAGCGTCGAGCTCGGCGACCACGTCGGCGATGCGCAGCGGGTCGAAGCGCCTGTCCAGGCCGACGCATTTGTGCACGTTGTACGAGCCGACCACGACCGTCCGGACGGGAGCCGTCGGTGTCTCGGGCAGGATGCCGGTGCATAAGGATGCGTCGTACGGGGCCATCTCGGTTCCGAAAGCCGGGACCGTCAGACAGCACCCGGAGCTACCGGGATTTAATCTATCACGGCGCCGATGCCAAGATGCCGCGACGGAATGTACCGGCCCGAGCCCCGGCGGCATCGATCGAGATGGCAGCGATCTGCGGGTGCGTGACCACCGAGAGGCGCCTCCGCTGCTCCTTCGAGCAAGTCGAACAAGATCGTGATGCGCAGAATATGAATCTATCTGCAGAGATCAGGAGATTGTTCTCTTTGTTCTTTAGTGACCTCGGCTGAGAATAATCAGCATATTTTTCTGAGCATGGAGTTCGGGAAAACATGGACCGCGACGCCGAACCGATTTCAGGTCAGTGGCGATACAGCGAGCCCGGCAGCGACAATGTGCTTTATCTGCCGCGTCGAGACGGCGCGAGGCACCCGCAGGACGATCCGGGCCATGTCGTCTCGCAGGAAGACCAGTACGTGTCCGGAACCCGTTTCGGGGCGCCGCTGATCGTGTATCGCCCCGATGGCTCGCTGAAGTCCGAATGGTGGTTCAGCGCGGATGGCGCCCACCGTATCGATGGGCCTGCCTATGTCCGCCACAACCGGGACGGCAGCCGCGTCGAGCACTGGTACCTGCATCACCGCCGGCACCGGACCAGCGGGCCCGCGGTCATCGAGTGGACGAAGGACGGCAGCGTGCGGCGCGCCCAATGGTGGATCGGCGGCAAGGAGGTCACGGAGGTCGCGGAATCCTTCCTGGCCGAGGCCGAGGCGCACTGGCCGTTCGATACGGCGGATGAGAGCATCTTTCTCCGCCGCTGCGTCAGCGAGCTGCGCTCTCGTCGCCCGGGCGACGAGAGCATGCGGCCGGAGCCGATCGTGATCGGCGTGTGCCTGGCCAGCCTGTTCTGGCTGCCCGTGGTGCTGACGGCCGCGCTGCTCTGGGCTTAGCGGGCCTGGACCGTCAGCGGTCGTCCGCCGCCGATGCCTCTGAACGCTTGCCCGCCGCCGCCGCCGTGCCGCGCCCGGACCGCGGCGGCCGGCCGAACTGCTTCTTGTACAGCCGATAGAAGGTCGACGCGTTGCTGAAGCCGTAGTCCAGCAGGATGGTCGCCACCTTCTTCCTGCCCTGCTCGAGATCGCGATGCGCGGCTTCGAGCCGCAGGGTGATGATGGTTTCACGCAGGGATGCGCCCAGCCGCTCGAACAGGCCGTACAGCTTTCGCGGCGAGATCTCGAAATGCCGGGCGATGGATTCGGGCGAGAGGTCCCGGCTGCTCAGGTTCTCGGTGATGTGCATCTTGATCTGGTCGTGCAGCAGCCGGTCCCTGTCGTGAGTCCGCGACGGAGCCATCCCGAGCAGATAGGCGCGGATGATCTCGACGAGATGGTTGAACGACGGAACCTCCGGGATGGCCGTCAGCTCCGCCCCCTGGTCGCTGGTCATCAGCTCGTTGTGGAACCGGATATAGGTCGTGATCGCCTCGCTGTTGATCACCGTGAGGGCCTCCAGGCCTGGGAACAGGGCCTCGGCGCTCTGGGAGATGTGAAGCCAGTCGAGGAGACAGGAGCGCCCGGACTCCTTCTCCAGCACCAGATCGAAATCGCAGCTGCCGTCGAGGACGACGGCCGCGCCCGGCTTGAGCCGGACAGTCTGGTCCTTGATCAGCAGCGCGCAGCTGTTGCCGGTGGCGATGACGAGGCAATGGGCGGGGGCAGGGCTGCCCAGCGCGCCGCGGCGGCGGAGGATGCCGGGCGTGCAGTACAGCCGCAGGGATCGATGATCGTCGACGATGCCGAGCTTGGCCGTGACCCGGAACGGCACATCGGTGGTCGGCACGAAGTCCGCGTGCAGCAGGGGCTGGCAGAACTGCGACCGGAAATAGTCGACACCCCCCTCATATAGCATCGAGCCGGAGGTCGTGACGCGCTGGCCGGCCGAGGCGGTCTGGAGGGGAATGACCATCATCTTGCATCACCGGAATGGCGGGAACGTCGGAGGGGGCGGCATCCGTCTCCGCGGCCGTTCAGGCGGCGATGGAGGCCGGGGTCGGCGCGCATGCATCCGATATAGCGGGGTTGGCAGGCCGGTTGGCGCGACTTGGAATATCGTCCTGCGCAGATGTGATATCAATTTATGCAGGACAATATCGACTGATGCGGCCGCAGGGAGGATGCTCCCATGCGACCATGACGGCGGTCCGGGCGATCCGGAATTCCGACACTCGAATGCACGGTCACGCGGCAGCCGGGTGCTTTCCGCTTCGGCTGGGCTCTCCGGCGGCCGGTGCGCCGTCTCATGCTTTGGGTGAAGATCGGCTCTGGGTTGGGAGGGCATGATCGGCTTTTATTTTCACAAAGGACATCTTCGGGCGATCTCGACTGCCTGGTCGGTTTGCGGGAACAGGGGCTGCTGGGGAACGTTCCCTATGATAACGTGACCATGATGCGGTGGAGACGGCAAGGATTCAGGAGGAATGCCTCCTGATTCTTCCATTTTCCGGAACTCGGTGTTTTTCCGTAATCCAAAATGAAAAATTATTCCGATTTTGGGAGGGATAATAAACTTATTGTGATTTAAATTCATCCTGCTTAGTTATCCATGCGGTTCGGGAAAGCACAAATCGAAGGAGCCTGTCTGATGGATTGCGTGAGCCTGTCTTGCTTCCCCGACCGGGCAACAGACATCTGGTTGAGATGAGGCCGATCCTTCGCCGGATTGACGGGGTCGCCGGGGATGCATTGCAGTCCCGGGGCTCGGCGGAGCCCGCCTGGATCGCTTGCGGCGCCGGTACGGTCGATGTCCGGTGAAGGCGATCGCCGTGTTCTTCGTGAGAGTGAAATCCTACAGCGAAGCCGAATGACCGCGCCACACGCATGCTGCAGACATTGAGACATGCGACAGAGTTCTGCCTGGGGATCCATCCTCTGCGCTGGCCCGGACGAGCATTGCCGACAGCTGTGCCGGCCGCTTCTCGATTCTTCGTTGGAGCCGCTGGGAAACCAGTCCGGGCCCGCCAATGTGCTGTTCGGCTTCGTCGGCCGGCACCGGGCCATCCAGATCCGCTCGGGCCCCGGCGTCATCCGCCGGCCGGCCGGGGGCCTCTCCCGGCTCGGCGACCACTATCTCATCCTGGTGCCCTGGAGCGCCTGCCTGCTGATCAGCGGCGAGGAACGCTGCGCCCTCGCACCCGGCATGGTCGCCGCCATCGACGGTGATCGGGGCTTCGAGCTGCAGCTGGGCGACCGCGGCGGCGAGAGCCATATGGTCGACTGGCTGCACATCGCGGCGCCCAGCCTGCCGGAGCTGCGCCAGGTCACCGGCTGCATCGCCATGGCCAGCTTCATGCTGGCGCGCTACGTGTCCAGCCACGCCAGGCTGATCGTCAAAGGGGTCGGGGCGGACGAGCCGCTGGCGGCGCGAATGCCGATCTTCGACTACATCCGCCGGGCGATCAGGGACTATGTGCAGCAGGCGGATGTGGCGGAGCCCGAGGGGCCGCGGTCGCTCCACCGGATCCAGTCCTTCATCGAGACCCATGTGAAGCATCCGCAGCTGGGGGCCGATCTGATCGCCCGGGAATTCGGCATCTCCAAGCGCAAGCTGTACGCCGTCGTCGGCGAGAGCGGGGCCTCGCTGCGCGACATGATCATGGCGGCGCGGCTGGAGGCGGCACATCGGGTCATCGAGGCCGGCGGACAGAAGATGACGAGCCTGATCCGCGACCACGGCTTCACCAACGCCTCGACCTTCTACCGCAATTACAAGCGCCGCTTCGGCCGGACGCCGCGGGCCGGGTAGGCCGGCCGGGCCGCCGCTTCCGGGACTAGGCGGGCTTTCCCGGCGCGCTCCTCGGGGCGCCCGTGCTGGCCCGCAGGAGAAGCGGGCTCGACAGCGTTGTCTTCAGCGGCGGCGCGGCGGCGGCATCCTCCAGAAGCTGCAGCATGACTTCCGCGGCGCGGGATCCGAGATCCCGGGTCGGCTGTGCCAGCGTGGTCAGGGGCGGATCGCAGAACGCGCCGACCGCGGCTCCGTCGAAGCCGAGGACCGAGACGTCGCCGGGCACCGCGACGCCGTGCGACCGGACCGTGCCGATGAACGAGATCGCGCCATCGTCGGCGCAGCAGACGATGGCGGTGGGACGCCGCTTCATCGCCAGATACGACTGCGCCGCCTCGACGCCGGCCCGCAGGCCGTCGTGGAACCCGAGACGCCCGCCATGGCGGGTGACCGCTCGCTCGGGCAGGCCTGCCGTCGCCAGGGCGTCGAGCAGCCCGGAAAATCGCTCGGCCTCGTGATAGCTGCCGGCCGGGCCGGCGACATAGAGGAACGTCCGGTGGCCCAGTGCGATCAGGTGGAGCATGGCGTCGCGCATCGCGCCGCGATCGTTGGTGATGATGCTCGGGATGCCGGCCGTGCTGCGGTCGATCAGCAGCGACACCACCGGGACGTCCGCGTCGGTGAGCGACCGGCGCCCGTAGGACGGCAGGGCCGCGGCTCCGAACACGACCACGCCGCGGACGGAGCCGCCGAAGGCCTGGCCGAGGATGTGCCGCTCGGCGGCCGGGGAGTTGCGGTTGCAGAACAGGAGATCGAAGCCGTGTTCCGAGAGGGTGGCGGAGAGGCTCTGCACCACCGCGGGAATGATCTGGGCGACGCCGAAGATGGTGCTCGGGCCCGGCAGGGTGGCCATGATGTTGGTGGATTTGCCGGCGCGCAGGCTCCGTGCCGCGGCGTTCGGGATATAGCCCAGCTGTTCCGCCGCGGCGGCGACGCGCCGCCGGGTCTCCTCGTTGACCCGGCCGGGAACGGTGAGGGCGCGGCTGACCGTGGAGGTTGCAACGCCCGCCAGGCGCGCGACATCGCTCATCAGCGGCCCCGAATTCCGGCCGTCCCTGGGTCGCCTTGGCATGCCGTCCGTGCTCCTTCCGCCCCGTCTCGTCGATGAAAGAATTGTTGCAAATGTGGCGGGCTGGCGGGGGCGTCCGTGGTCTCAGCGGGCCGGAAGAAAAATCTTGCAAACAATCCGACAATCACTATCGTTGGCAAACGATTGCCAAGCATTGGCCGGAACGGATGGAAGGGTTCGTTCCGTAATGCAGGGCCAACCAGACCCCAGGCAGGCGAACGTTGTCTGCCCAGGGGTGATTTTCCCCCACCCACTTTCACTGACCGACCGATGCGCCGGATAGCGTCCCACGTCCTCCCCAGGCAAAGCAACTCCGTCTCCGGATCGATCCTCTATGCCGATGCGGAGGCATTCGCCCGGCAGGTCTGCGACTCCGTCCTCGGCGCGACCTTCGCGCCGGATGGCGCGGATTTCCGCGCCGCGATCCGGTTCAGCCTCGTCGGCTGCAGCGGGGCGGCCCATCTGCGCATCACCCCGGGGGTGCTGACGCGCCGCGGCCGGGCTTGCGACGGTCCCTGCGGCGGGCCGCATTTCCTGGTCCTGGTCCTGCGGGAAAACGGCCACCTGACGGTGGGGGAGGCCGGGCGGCCGCTGTCGCCGAACTCGGTGGTCGTGATCAGCGGCGATCTGGCGTTCAGCCTGGCGCTGTCGGCCGGGGCGTCGGGCGGCTGCGAGCTGGATGTGCTCCAGGTCGCCGGGGCCGAGCCGCCGGCCCTGGCCAAGGCGTCCGGCGTCGTGGTGGCGACGAGCGCCTCGCTGGCGGACTACATCCTCGGCCTGGCCGAGCTGGTTCAGCCGGAAGGCGGGGAGATCGGGCCGTGCCAGCGGGACATTCCGATCTTCGACTATATCGGGGCCGCGATCCGCGACTATCTGGCGGGGGGCGAGGGTGAGGACGCCTCGCGCCCCGACGACGGCCTCTATCAGCGGATCAAGGGCTTCATCGCCCAGAACGTGAAGAATCCGGCCCTCGGCGCCGACCTCCTGGCCCGTACCTTCGCCATATCGAAGCGCAAGCTCTACAGCATCTTCTACGACAACCGCGCCTCGCTGCACGAAACGGTGATGACGGCGCGGCTCGAAGCCGCGCGGCGCGAGATCGAGGCGGGCGGGCAGAAGGTGGCGAGCGTGATCCTCGACCATGGCTTCTCCAACCCCTCGACCTTCTACCGCAACTACAAGCGCCATTTCGGCCGCGTGCCGCGCGCCTAGCCGTCCGCATCCGGGCCGGTCGGAAAGATCCGTCGGCCCGAGGTCAAGATTGTTCAAGAGAATGATTCGCAATCATCCTCTATCGCTCCGAATTCTATTTCTCGCATAAAATATAGATTATAGTTTAGCAATATTTTTTGTCAAAAAATTGCCGTCTCGCTGCGCGGGGATGCGCTGCTTGCAACAACAATTGCTCGTTTTAGGAGATCGGGCTGCACCAAACGACACGGCGAGTGATGCAGCATCCAGGAATATGCAAATTACCTTCGCCGATATGCAGATGGTCTGGGGAACGATCCACAGTCGCGGGGCAATCCTTTCGGCATCCCAGGAATGCGGGGCGGTTGGTGTGGGCCGCGGAGACGCTGACCCCTCGCCATCCGGGCAGATCGGCGCCAGGCCATCTCGGCTCGTCATGAGGGGGAAGGCGGAATGAACCGATCGGATGCTCGGCCCTTCGGGGACGATGCGGCCGCCGCCGCCCTGGCCGGGCTCGTCCCGGCGATCCCGGGCAGGCCTGTCGCGAAGCTGTCGTTCCCGCCGCCGGGATGGCCGGGCGAAGACCGTCATCTCCAGCCGGCGGCCGGGCCGTCCGTGCGCCCCGGATGGCAAGACCGGGTTCGGCTCGACCATTATCGCGACGTGCTGGGGTGGGAGCCGTTCCCGCCGGCGCCACGCGATTTCGGCGACAAGCGGCCGTCGGCGCCGCGCGGAGTCTCGACCCTGGCCTATGCGCCGGAGCAGCAGTTCGAGGCCTGGCGCGCGCATCACAGTCCGCTGATGGATATCGGCCTGCCGCCCGGCGTGACGCCTGCGGACGGCTTCGTCGCCGAGTTCATGACATGCGGCCTGGGCGGCCTGTTCCTGGCCTACGGCCATGCCGATGCCCATTCCTTCGGTCATGTCCTGGGCCAGACCGGGGGCCGCCGCACGCCGATCGGCTGCTGGCGCCTGACGCTGCTGACGGTCGGGGAGATCTGGATCGAGACTCCCGACGGCCAGGTCCATATCCGGCCGGGCGATCTGTTCCTGCTGTCGCTGGACGAGCCGTTCCGGGGCCGCGCGACCCATTATGGCGGGCTGTCCCTGACCCTGCCGCGGGACCTGTTCGTCGCCGCCGCCGCGAATTTCGACAGCGCCGCGGGCGCCATCCTGACCGGCCCGCTCTCGGCCCTTCTGGTCGACTATCTGCGCAGCCTCGAGGCGCGGCTGATCGGCATGTCGCCGGAGGAGCTGGTGCTGGCGGGGCGGGCCACGGCCGAGATGCTGGCGGCCTGCGTCGGGCCGTCCCGCGACCGGCAGGAGCAGGCGCGCAGCGCCATCGCCTCGATCCTGTTCGACCGCGCCCGCTCGCACATCCAGGCGCATTTCGACGACCCCGAGCTGACGCCGGAGCGCGTGGCCCAGGACCTGCGCGTCTCGCGCTCGAATCTGTACCGGGTGTTCGAGCCGGCCGGCGGGGTGTCGCGCTATATCCAGCAGTGCCGCCTGTTCGCCGCCCATGCCGCCCTGACCCAGGAGAGCGGGCGGCGGATCCAGGACATCGCCTACAGCTGCGGCTTCAAGCTGGCCTCGGACTTCACCCGGGCGTTCCGGCGCGAATTCGGCTTCAGCCCGCGCGAGGCCCGCGACGCCTGGCGCAGGACCGGGGCGGCGGCCGCCGAGGATCCGCGGTTCGGCCTGACCCCAATGCCGGCGGAGTGAGGCGGCGGCCGCCGCGGCACGCCAACGGCGAGTTTGGGAGAGCATTGCCTCTCCCGCTTGCGAGACCTTTTCAAAACGGCTGAGACCCAACCTTTTATAGTCCCCCCTCCCCTTGCGGG